>NZ_JBEPBI010000015.1:0-79335 GCF_040299045.1 Streptomyces sp. NPDC001027 | reverse complement strand
GGCCACAGCACGCCGCCCGGCGGTGGTCACTCCACGCCTCCCGGCGGGGGCCACAGCACGCCGCCCGGCGGGGGTCACTCGACGCCTCCTGGCGGGGGCCACAGCACGCCTCCCGGTGGCGGTCACTCCACGCCTCCCGGCGGGGGTCACTCGACGCCTCCTGGCGGGGGCCACAGCACGCCTCCCGGCGGCGGTCACTCGACTCCTCCCGGTGGCGGGCACTCCACGCCGCCCGGCGGAGGCCAGAGCACGCCCCCTCCGCACGGCGGGCACAGCACCCCGCCCCCGTACGGCGGGCACAGCACCCCGCCTGGTGGCGGGCACACCGCGCCTCCGCACAACGGCGGTGGCGGCGGGCACACCCCGCCCGAGCTGCCGCACACCGGCAGTGACAACGCGGCGTTGCTGGCGGCCTCCGGCGTCAGCGCGGCGCTGATCGCGGGCGGCGCCGTTCTGTACCGGCGAGGCAGGGCCGCCTCCCGGCGGTGACCGCATCCGGCGTCGGCCCGCACACGCGGCCGGCGTCGGCACCGTACCCGGGGCCTGTCGTCGAATCACGCCGCACTCGCTGCGAGCGGGTCCCGACGACAGGCCCTCGGCGCGCTCAGCGCCGCACGGTCTCCGTCGCCCCGCGCCGGCCGGGCGCCGGGATCGCCGCACCCGGCAGCCCCGTGTGCAGCCGGCGCCGGACGCCCCGGACGAGGGTCCCCGCCGTGAAGGTCGCGCCGTGCACGAAGCGCATCGCCGGCCCGAACCCGGCCGCCGTCACCAGGCCGGCCATGAACAGTCCGGGGCAGGAGGACTCGAAGTCCCGGCCCACCTCGGGGGAGCCGTCGGCCACCGTGGCCAGGGCGTCGCGCAGCGGGCCGTCAAGGAGTCCGAGCCGTTCGCGGGTCGCCCGGAAGCCGGTGGCCGCGATCACGTGCTCGGTCTCGAAGGGGTCCGCCCCCGTCACGTCCAGCCGCACCCCGCCGTCCGCCGCGCGTGCCGCCGTCACCTCGTGGTCGAGGCACACCTCCACGGCGCCCTCCACCCGGTCGCGCACCCACCAGGCGCCGGCCGGTCCGAGCGCCGTCGCCGCGATCCGCGCCCGGGTCGGCTCCGGGAGTCGCCGGTAGAGGCCGGGGCGTTCGGCGTAGAACCAGTTGCGCCAGCCGCAGCCGAGGCCGCTGTGCGGGGAGCGGGCCGACCGCCACCACGGGCGCTCCCAGGGCGGCGGCACGTCGTTCCAGTGCAGCCGGTCCGAGCGGGCCAGCACACGGACCCGGGTGCCCTGTTCGGCGAGCAGGGCGGCCGTCTCGAGCGCGGCCTGCCCGCCGCCGATCACGGTGACGTCCCGGCCGCGGAAGCGGTCGAGGTCGCCGTGGTGGCTGCTGTGCGAGACGAGCGAGGAGGGCAGGCCGCGCAGGGCGGCCGGGATCTCCACGAAGGGCATCACGCCGACCGCGAGGGCGACCGTGCGGGCCCGCACGGTCTCGCCGTCCTCGGTGACCGCCTCGAAGCCGCCGGGCAGGGACGCGATGCGGACCACCGTGCGCTCGTCCACCTCGGGGACGGCGTTGCGGGCGAACCACAGTCCGTACTCGGCGAACGTCTCCACGGGGATCGGGTGTCCGTGCCGGGCCGTCACGCCCAGGGTCGCGCAGTAGGCGTCGAGCCGCCAGCGGGCCGCCGGGTCGGAGAGATTGGACGCCCACGGCTCGGACTTGAGGAACATCCCGCCCGGCATGTTGTCGCGCCAGGAAGCCATCGGCCGGCCGAAGACGCGCAGGCTCAGCCCGGCGTCCGCCGCGTGGGAGGCGATGGACAGGCCGTACGGGCCCGCTCCCACCACCAGCAGGTCGTACATCAGCAGCTGCTCGCTTTCTCGTCGTCGGTCGGTCCGGCCGCGGCCGGTGCGGTGCGTCCGCTCTGTGCGCCAGGTCCGGTCTGGGTGCGCAGGCGGGTCAGGGAGGACGGGGGCGGCGGTGACTGGCGGACCACGCGGCGCTCGTCTGCGGCGTCGGCCGCCGGGTCCTGGCCGCGCAGCCGGTGGAGCAGCCGGCGGGTGACGTGCGCGCCCCACAGGCCCCACATGGCCCGGCCGGGAGCGGTGTCGTCGCCCGCGTGCCAGGCCAGTTCGCGGCCCCGGCGGGTCGGTCGCAGCGCGGTCAGCGGCGCGTAGTTCTCCACGACGAACCTCCGCCCGGGCCGCGGCTCCCCGACGGGCAGCGGACGGTGCGTCAGGTCCAGGTGCTGTGCGCGGACGACGTCCACTCCGGCGGCGTCGGTGAAGAGCCGGAACTGGGCGCCGGGGCGTGGGTTGAAGTCGAGCAGGTGGTACGCGCCGGTTCCGCCGCAGCGGCGGAAGTCGAGGTCGAGGATGCCCCGGTGGCCGAGGGTGTCGACGAGGCGCTCGGCGTGCGTGCGCACCTCGGGGTTCTCCGTCCACTCGCCGACCGCGGTGAGCCCGGCCCCTCGCGGCCAGGCGCACAGTTTGCGGCCGGAGCCGCCGGCCCGGAGCGAGCCGGAGCGGTCGGCGTACCCGTGGAAGAACCAGTCGCGGTCCGCTCCCGGCGGCAGGAAGGCCTGGAGGAGCAGCCGACTGCCCGCCTCCTCGGTGCGCAGATACAGTTCGCGCGCTTCCTGGGGGGAGCGCACCAGGGCCGTGCTGCGCAGTCCCGAGCCGGCGGGCAGCAGCCAGGGCCGGCTCCACTTCGCCACCACCGGCAGGCCGAGCCGCCAGGCCTCGGAGGCGGCCTGCGCCGCGCTGTCCGGGATCACCGTGAGCGGGTGCGGCACGTCCGCCGCCGCGCACAGGGCGACCAGTTCCGCCTTGTCGGCGACCCGTTCGGGCAGCGCGCCGGGCTGCTGCGGCAGGAGGTAGGCCGGCGTCAGCTCGTCGCGCAGCCGGCTCACCGCGATGGCGCCCGCGTCGTCCATCGGGATGAGCACGGCGGGCCGTTCGACGCGGGCGGCCACCCGCAGCAGGGTGGCGGCGATGTCGGCGGGGGCGGCGCCGGGCGGCGGCGGGGGGTGCGACTCGCGTACGAAACGGGAGGTGCGCACGGGACTTCCCGTCGAGTCGGCGATCAGGTGCACGTCGACTCCGGCCCGGCCGAGGGAGCGCACGGCGCCCAGCGTGCCGTGGTGAAAGGGATTCCGGTCGATGCGCAGGAGGACGGCGGGCACGCGGGTGTCGAGGGGCGACTGGGGCATTTTTCAGCGGGTCCTTCGGCTCGGTTCACCGATATGGGCGATCAAGGCACTCGAAAGCCGTATCGGCGGTGGCGTGGATCCTTTTTGTGTGACTTTCATATGACTGAGTGTCAGTAATGCGCGGGCAGTGCGCGTTACGCGCGAGTGGAGAAAGGAGCAGGCATGGCTCCACGACAGCGACGCGCACGGTCGCGGCGGCTTGCCGTCGTCGCGGCAGCCGTCGCGGCCTCGGCCGCCCTGGCGTCCGGACCTGGATTCGCCGCGGGCGCGGGGGTGGCACGGGTCGCCGATCCTCCCGCTCCCACCCCCACCGTCCCGGCTCCCCCCTCGACCGCCCCGGCGCCCGCCGCGCCCGAGCCGGCCGTCCCCGCCCCGGCCACGACTCCGGCGGCAGAGGCGAGCCCCGCACCCACCCCGAACGAGTCCCCGACGCAGACCGCGAACCAGACCCCGACCCCGACCGAGACCCCGGGCGCATCTGTGGGCGCATCCCCCGGAGCGACCCCGGGCGCATCCCCCGCGCAGACGCCCGCGCCCTCCGCCTCGCCGACGAAGGCCGCCGCCCCCGCCTTCGGCGCCTACCTCGACTACGGAGCCCGCGGCGTGGCCCGCATCGCCGAGCTCAGCGCCTGGCTCGGCGGCTCCGACCTGCGCGTCGGCCACACCTACCTGCCGGGCGACCGGTGGCAGAACATCGAGGGCCCGGCCGGCTTCCTCGACGTCTGGGCGGACTGGCGGCGGGAGAAGGACGACCGGATGCTCGTCCTCAACGTGCCCATGATGGAGCGCAACGAGGAGGGCGTCTCCGACGCCGAGGTGCGCCGGCTGCTGCGGCAGGGCGCGGACGGCGAGTTCGATCACCACTTCACGGCTCTCGCCGAGCGGTTGGTCGCCCTGAAGGCGCCGGACACCGTGATCGTGCTCGGCTGGGAGATGAACGGCATCACGTACACCCATCGCTGCGGGCCGGACCCGGAGGCCTGGAAGAAGTACTGGAACAGGATCGTCACCGCCATGCGCGCGGTGCCGGGCCAGGAATTCAGGTTCGACTTCACGCCGACGCGCGGAAAGGACGCCGTCGCGTGGACGGAGTGCTATCCGGGGGACGACACGGTCGACATCATCGGAATGGACTCGTACGATCAGCCGTCCGGCCTGTCCTTCGACGAACAGGTGAGTGAGCCCTACGGACTCCAGGCACACGTGGACTTCGCCCGATCCCACGGCAAGCCGATCTCCTATCCCGAATGGGGACTCTTCCGCAACGGCGACAACACCGAGTACATGCGCCGCATGATCGCCTGGATGGACGAGCACCGGCCGCTGTACAACACGCTGACCGACTACTGCCCGCACGGCGTGTGGCAGTGCGGGCAGAACCCGCGCTCGTCCGAGGTCTACCGGTCGCTGCTGTCCGGCCGCACCGACGAGCCGGCCACCGAGCCGACCACCCCGGCGCCCAGCACCGACCCGACGACCCCGCCCACCACCGAGCCCACGACCCCGCCCACCACCGACCCCACCGGCGAACCCCCGGTGAACTGCACGCCGATGGACCTCGGCGACTGGGTCGAGTACTGGCTCGGCGGCAAGCTGTGCATCCGCCTGGACTGGTGGTCGCGCAACGGGTGAACCGACGTGCGGTGGCGGCAGGTCCGCGTCAGGGCCCGCCGCCACCGGCACGCTCCCTCCGCTGCTCCCGCCGGAGCAGCAGCTCCTTGCCCCGCCGCCGCGCGGCCACGTCGCACGCCACCGCCGACAGCAGCGGGGCGGTGCGCCGACGGGCCAGCAGCAGCCGCTGGTTGACGACCGGTTCGGGCCGCCAGTGGTGCTTGTACGGCTCGTCGCCGCGCAGCAGGCTCAGCGCGGCCCGCCCCCCGTCCCGGGTGTGCTCGGCGCACGCCTCCAGCAGCATCACCGCCACGTCCGCCTTGCGCTCCCGCAGCCGCGGATGGGCGCCGTAGAGGTAGCCCCCGGCCAGCCGCCGCGACAACAGCGTCAGATCCACCGCCACCACGTCGTCGTCGAGCCGGAACTCGGTGACCACCGCGGCCCCGGAGCGCACCATCGGACCCACCGAGCGCACCAGGTGCTCGCAGAACCGGTCGCGCAGGTGCTCGCCCGTCACCTTCCGCCCCTGCCACTGCAACCGGTGCAGTTCCAGCAGCCGCCGCAGCGCCGAGTCCACCTCCTCCGGGCGCACCGCCTGGCGCTGCACGCCGAGCGCGGTCAGCTTGCGCAGTTTGGCGCGCACCCGCTGCGCCTTCGCCGACGGCAGCCGGGCCACCAGCTCGTCCATGGGCACGGCGGGCAGCTCCAGGCACACCGAGTCGCCGACCCGCCGACGCGGCCCGCGCCAGTGCTCGTAGACGCGCTCCACCGCACCGCCCGGCCGCACCTCGCGGAAGTCGATCAGCGCGGTGCGGGCGGCGGCCGCGAGAGCCCCGGTGAGCGCGTCGACGGCCCGCTCGCCGTGCCCGTCGTCCACCAGGACGTCCCCGTAGTCGGAGATCGCCCCGCCGAGCGGCACGAGCGCGGGCACCGGGCGGCGCACAGCGGTCAGCGGAGCGACGGCCACGAGTTCGGCGCCCTCCCGGACCAGCTGCAGGCGCAGCCGGCCCGGGCGGCCGTACGACAGCCACCACGAGTGCAGCCAGGCGTGGCTCTGGAAAGGGGTGGCCGTCGCGCACCGCTGGTACAGCCGGTCCCAGGCCGGGGCGAGAGCGGCGAAGGCCTGTTCGTCGGTGACGACCTCGGTGGTGAACGTCGGCTTCACAGCGCCCCGTGGGCGTCCGCGGCGAGAGCCGGGCCGGGGACGGCGGCGGGACGCGCGCCCTCCTCCTCCCGGCCCCGCCTCGGCCGCGCCAGCAGCACCAGCCCGCCGAGCAGCCCGCCCGCGCTCGCCCCCACCGCGCCGGTCAGGACGGGGGACGCCGAGGAGGGCCCGGTCGGCTTCACCGCCCGGGCGAACTGCTGGAGTTCGACGTTGGTGGTGGCCTGGGAGCTCTTCGCGTGCTGCGTCAGCGAGCGGGAGACCGCGTTGGCCATGTCGGCGGCCAGGTCGGCGCGCGGCGAGGTCGCCGTGATCGAGACCATCGGGGCGTCCGGCGAGGTCGCCGTCTGCACGCTCTGCTGGAGCGTCCGCACCGGCACGCCCGCCCACACCTGCGCGTCCCCGAGCACCGCGAGCTGGGTGGCGACCCGGCCGTAGGCCTGCGCGAAGCCGAGCGCCGAGGCGGGGTCGGACTTCGCCGTGGGGACGGCGACGACATAGGCGGTGGCCGTGTACTCGGGCGCCTTGACGGCCCCGTAGGCGCCGCCGAGCAGACCGCCGGCGACGGCGCCGGCCGCGAGCAGCGCCCAGGGCGGGAGCGCCTTGGCGCGGCGCAGGGCGGCGGGACGGCGAGGGTTCTCGGTCATGGGGAACTGACTCCCTGGGGTGTCGGGGAAGCGGAGGACGACAGGGGTGGTCCGGAAACGGTGGTCGCGTACACGTCCATGAGCTGGGCGGCGCTGCGGGCGATGTCGTAGTGGAGCGCCGCCTCGGGGGCGGTGCGCGGTCCGGGCGCCTGCGCGCGGTGCGAGGACAGCGCGCGGACGAACGCGTCGGCGCCGCCGGTCACCCGGCGCGCGCCCGGCGCCGCACCGGCGGGCAGCTGCTCGATCGCAGGACAGGAGGCGTAGAGCACGGGCAGACCCGACGCCAGCGCCTCCACGACGGCCAGCCCGAAGGTCTCCTCGGGGGACGGCGAGACGAACACGTCCATGGCGCACGCCAGGGAGGGCAGGTCGGGGCCGCCGGAGCCGTCCGCGACATAGGGGCGCTCGCCGGTGAACAGGACCCGGTCGGCGACCCCGGCCTCCTGCGCGACGCGCCGCAGCACGTTCTCCTCCGGCCCGCCGCCGACCAGCAGCAGCCAGTGGTCCGGCGTGAGCCGGGCGAGGGCGCGGATGACGACGTCGAAGCGCTTGCCGGCCGTCAGACGTCCGACGCCGCCCACGACACACGCGTCGTCGGGCAGCCCGAGGCGCCTGCGGGTGCGCAGGCGGGCCGCCGGATCGAAGCGGAAGCGGGCCAGGTCGATGCCGTTGGGGACGACCTCGATGCGCGGTTCCGGCACGCCCCAGCCGCGCAGCCGGTCGGCGACCGTGGGGGAGACGGCGACCGTGGTGCGGCCCAGCCGCTCGCTGGCGAGATACAGCGCGCGCACCCCGGAGGTCAGCGGCCGTCCCTCCATCTGTGAGTCGCCCAGGGAGTGTTCGGTGGCCACCACCGCGCGGACCCCGGCGAGCCGCGCGGCCAGCCGGCCGTAGACGCAGGCCCGGTAGAGATGCGTGTGCACGAGGTCGTAGCCGCCGGAACGGACCACCCGGACCAGCCGCGGCAGCGCGCCCAGGTCACGGTTGCCGGCCATGCCCAGATGGACGACCCTGACGCCGTCCTCGGCGAGCCCGTCGGCCACCGAGCCCGGGTTGGTGAGCGTCACCACCTCGCAGTCGACCGGCAGATGCCGCAGCAGCAGCCGCAACTGCTGCTCGGCGCCGCCCACGCCCAGCCCCGTGATGATGTGCAGCGCCTTCACCGCAGCCCCTCCACGGGCCGTCGGCGCAACCGGTGCAGCCGGTACTTCAGGAACAGCCGGACGGCGTCGTCGCCCTGCCCGACATGGACCCGCGGGAGGGCGTGCAGGCCGTTCAGCGGCCCGGGGTCGATCGCGCAGGCGTAGGCGTAACCGGCCTCGCCCACGGCGTCCACGGCACGCCGGTCGACCGTCCCGTACGGGTAGCAGAACCCCTCGACCTCGGCGCCGAGGAGCTCGGCGAGCGCGGCACGGCTCTCGACCGTCTCCGCCTTCAGGGTGCTGTCGTCGGCCCGGGTCAGATCGACGTGGGTGAGGCCGTGCGAGCCGATCTCGACGCCCTCACCGGCCGCGCTGCGGATGCCGTCGGCGGTGAGCAGGGGCTTGCGCGGCCCCAGCGGGTCCCAGGCGTTGTCGCCGCCCAGCCGGCCGGGCAACACGAACAGGGTGGCGTTGCAGCCCTGTCGGCGCAGCACCGGCAGCGCCCCGGTGAGGAAGTCGGCGTAGCCGTCGTCGAAGGTGAGGCCCACCAGGTCGCGTCCCTCGCCCCGCGCGCGGGCGGCCAGCAGCTCGGCCACGGAGACGCCGCGCAGACCGCGCCGGCGCAGCCACGTCAGCTGCTGCTCCAACCGCTGGGGGGTCACCGTGATGCAGTAGGGATCCTCGGAGCAGTCGCTCACGGAGTGGTACATCGCCACCCACGGGACGGGGGCGCGGGTGCTGCGGTCAGGAGCGGCCATGGCAGAGCTTTCGGGTCGCGGAACGTACGGAACGGAATGCGGAGACGACGCCCTGGGCGCCCAGGGCCCGCCCCAGCAGCAGGAAGACGACGGTCACGGTGAGGCCCCCGACGGCGAGCCCCCGCACCGGGTCGGCGAACCGTGCGGCGGCGAGCGCCCCGGCGAGGGTGGCCGCCAGCGCCGCGCGCACCGGCCGGCTCAGCTCGCCCAGCACGCCCCGGACGCGGATCGGGACGCTGCGCGGGCCCATGCCGGCCAGCAGCACCAGGGCGGTGACGGTGATGCCGGTCGCGTTGGCGACGGCGATGCCGTACACCCCCCAGGGGCCGACGCTCAACGCGCCGATCCAGGACGTCACGACGATCCCGGCGGCCATCGAGCAGACCGGGTACCAGGAGCCGCGGCCTCCCGAGAAGTAGGAGCGGACCAGCACGCCCACCAGGGTCTGGCCGAGCAGCCCGAGCGCGTACACCCGCATGACGCCCGCCGTCGCCGCCGTGTCGCGGGCGGTGAACGCGCCGCGCTGGAAGAGCACCTCGACGATCTGCGGGGCGCACGCCACGACCGCGGCCGTGCCCAGCAGCACGATGCACGACGCCAGGGCCAGATCCCGTTCCACCCGGCTGCGGGCCCGCTCGGCGTCCCCCTCGGCCAGCGCCCGCGCGACCACGGGGAAGGTCACCGTGCACACCATCACCGAAAGGATCATCGGCATCTGTGCGACCTTCTGCGCGTAGTTGAGGTGCGAGATCGCCCCCGCCGGAAGCTGGGAGGCGAGGAATCGCTCGATGAGCGTCTGGGACTGCCGGCACAGCGCGAAGAGCAGGACCGTCGCCAGCAGCGCGGTGTCCAGCGGCCGCGGCTCCTCCTGGCCGACGGGCGCCGCCCCGCCCGTACGGCCCTTGCGGAGCTGACCGATCAGCGAGGGCAGCTGCACGAGGACCATGAGCATCCCGCCCACCGCCACCCCGGCCGCCGCCGACCGCACGCCCCAGCGCCCGCCCAGCGCGAACATCCCGGTGACGATGCCCACGTTGTAGGCGACGTAGATCGCCGCGGGCGCCACATACCGCCGGTGGGCGCGCAGGGCCGCGCTGCAGTACCCGGCGAGACCGAAGCTCACCGCGCAGGTCGCGGTCAGCCGGGTGCAGTCGACGGCGAGCGCCGGGTCGGGCAGACCGGGCGCGAGGACGTCGACGACCTGCGGGGCGGCGCCGACGAGCAGCGCGCCGACCGCGACGAACGCCAGCGACAGCCGGGGCAGCGTGCCGGCGACCAGCGCCCGGACCGGGTCGCCGGGCGCGCCCCGGGAGCGGCGGGCCAGCGCCATGCTGAACGCCGGGATGAGGGCGAACGCCAGTCCGTCCTCGATCAGCAAGGTGGCCGCGAACTCGGGCACGGTCCACGCGACGAGGAAGGCGTCGGTGTCGCTGCCCGCCCCGAAGAGCCGGGCCAGCGACTGGTCCCGGACCAGCCCGAGCAGGGCCCCGGCCACCGACAGGGCGGCGGTGACGAGCGCGGCCTTGGCGAGGAAGCCGCTGGAGGCGGCGGGGAGTTCGCCGGCCTCACCGGCAGCCTCGGGGGCCGTCTCCCCGGACCGCGCCGCGGATCGTGCGGGCGGCACGGACACGGGCCCGTCCGTGCGGGGTGTCCGAGGAGGCGTCACGGTCATCGGGTCTGCGCCTCCCCGAGGCCGCCGGCGCCGACCAGGGCCCACCAGGCGACGACCCCGAAGACGACGGCGGTCAGCACCGTCGACGGCCCGCCGATGTCGGCGTACACGAAGTCGATCAGCTGCCAGACCAGCAGGCCGCAGGCGAACAGCGCGCAGTCGAGGCCGCGGCCGCAGCGCCGGGCCCGCAGCCACCCCCGCAGCCCGCACGCCAGCATCGCCAGCCAGCCGCCCGCGAGGGCGAGCAGTCCGATCAGCCCCTGTTCGCCGAGGACCAGCAGATACATGTTGTGCGGGGACAGCAGCGGCTGCCGGACGAAGCCGGAGCCCGCGCCGTCGGTGTCGCTGCCGGAGGACAGCGCGAGCGGGGCGTGCGCGTCCCGGTGCTCGGGGAAGCCCTTCAACCCGACGCCGGTGAGCGGCTGTTCGGCCCACATGCCGACCGCGGACGTCCACAGGGCGTACCGGTCGGTGACCGACTGGTCGGGGGCGTCCGCGACCTGCGTGATGCTGTTGACGCGCTCCTGGAGCATCGCCGAGCCGACGCCGAAGCCGCCCACCAGCACCACCCCGGCGGCGATCGCCGCCGCGCCGACCTTGAGGGCCCGGCGCAGTCCGGCGAGGACCAGCTGGACCGTGCACGTCAGCGCGGTCGCGATCCACGCGCCCCGGCTGAAGGAGAGCGCGAGCGGCGCCAGCAGGGCGAGCGCGGCGGCGGCGGCGACGGCCCGCTGCCGCGCAGCGGAAGCGCCGAGCGCCAGACCGACCGCGCAGACGAGCCCGAAGGAGACGACGGTCGCCATGCCCATCACGTCCTGCGGGCCGAAGGTGCCGACCGCCCGGATCGTCTCGCCCTGGTAGGAGGCGCCGGTCCCGGTGACGAACTGGTGGACGCCGACGGCCCCCTGCCAGCCCGCGAGCCCGACGAACGACCAGGCGAGCACCCGCAGGTCGGCCCGGTCCCGGACGAGCAGCACGACCGCCGCGGGGACCAGCACGAAGATCTGCAGATAGCGGCCGAGGCCGGTGAGACCCGCGCCCGGCGAGGACGCACCCATCGCCGCGAGCGCGAGCCCCGCGACCGGCATCGCGAGGACCACGGCCGCCGTACGGGACAGCGGGCGCCGCCGCTGCCGCAGCAGCCGCACCACGCAGAACAGCACGACCAGCGCGGACAGCGCGTCGGCCGGCCCGGCGCCGCCCTCGCCGCCGGGGGAGAGGGGGAGACCGAGCAGGGCGATCACGGCGACCACCGGCAGGACCGGTGACAGCGTCCGGGCGCGGGGCAGCGTCAGCGCAAGGGGCGGGGCGAAGGTCATCGGCGGTTCAGCTCCCGGTCGGTCGCACGAGGGCGGCCGCGGTGCGCAGCAGGATGCACACGTCCTGCCACAGCGACCAGTTGTCGATGTACGCGTTGTCGAAGCGGGCCCGGTCCTCGATCGAGGTGTCCCCGCGCAGCCCCTGCACCTGGGCGAGGCCGGTGATGCCGGTCCGCATCCGGTGACGCGCCGCGTAACCGGGGTAGGTCTGGCTGAACTGGCCGACGAAGAAGGGGCGTTCGGGGCGCGGGCCGACGAGGCTCATGTCGCCGCGCAGGACGTTCCACAACTGGAGCAGCTCGTCCAGCGAGGTCTGGCGCAGAAAACGGCAGAAGCGGCTCATCTCCCGTTCGCCGGCCACGCTCCAGCGGGTCGCCGACTCGTGCTCGTCGACCGGGCGGTGGGTGCGGAACTTCAGCAGGGTGAAGGGCCGGCCGTCCTTGCCGATGCGCTCCTGCCGGAAGACCACCCCGGGGCCGTCGGTCAGCCGCAGCACGGCCGCGCACAGCAGCAGCAGCGGGCTCACCAGCAGCAGCAGCGTCCCGGAGACCACGACGTCCAGCAGCCGCTTGCCGAGGCTGCCGCGCCGCCGGGCGCCCAGGTCGAGGCGCCGGCAGGAGAACCCGGCCAGTTGCTCGCGGCTCGCGTACGAAGGGGTGTCGGCGTCGACCTCCCACACCGTGCAGCCCGACTCGGCGAGCGCCCGCAGCAGCGGGCCCTGCACGCTGCGCACGGCGGGGTGGACGCACAGCACGTCCCGCACGCCGTTCTGGATGAGGGCCCGCTGCACCTCCTGACCGGAGGTCAGCACCGGCAGCCCCTCGCCGCCGCCGGAGCTCTCGGCCACGACCCCGACCGGCTGCACCCCGCACCGGGGATGCCGCAGCACGGCCGCGGCCACCCGCTGCGCGGTCGTCGCGGGGCCGATGACGAGAGCGGCGCGGGGCCGGCGCAGCAGCGCCCGGCGCCGGCGCAGATGCACGACCGCACGGGCCGCGCAGCCGACCGCGGCCTGCGCCGCGCAGCCGACGACCAGAGTGCGGGCCGAGAGGGCGTGCGCCGGGTTCCACGCCGCGGCGAGCGCGCCGAGCGCGAGCCAGGCCACCGCGATCCGGCCGCACACGGCGGGCAGTTCGTCGAGCACCCCCGCCACCGGACGCGGACGCTGCGGACGCAGCAGTATCGTCGCCGCCACCAGCAGGGCCATCAGTAACGGGCGGCGTTGCGCCCCGGTCAGGGCCAGCGCGCCCGCGCACGCGGCGAGGCCGTCGGCGAGCAGCAGCGGCAGCGGCGAGGCGGGCGGCGCCGGGGGCCGGCGGGCGGGGAACCGGAATCCCGCTGCGCTGCCCCGCCGCGGGATGACCGAGACGGGCGAGTATCCGGCCTGCGTGCCGGGAGAGGGGACGGTGCTTTCCGCAGTCACGAGTGGATGGACTCCCTGCACTCGGTGGGCGCGACCCGCGCCCCTTTGGTGGTCGTGAGCAGCTCGCGGTACACGCACTCGACCGCCTCGGCCGTGCGCCGCACGTCGTGCACGGCCAGGACGTGCCGACGTCCCCGGTGGCCGAGCGACTCGCGCAGCAGCGGGTCGGACAGCAGGGCGCAGACCGCGTCGGCGAGCGCCGCGGGGTTCTCGGCGGGGGCGAGGCAGTGCTCGGCGAGTCCGGCCGGCAGGCTCTCCCGGGCGCCGTTCACCTCGGTCACCACCACGGGTCTTCCGCAGGCCATCGCCTCCAGGGGGGCCAGCGCCATGCCCTCCCAGCGCGAGGGCAGCACCACCAGATCGGCGGCCTGGTACCAGGGCACGGCGTCGGCGACGGCCCCCGCGAAGAGCACCGACTCCGGCGCCGCCGACCGCAGACGCGCCGCGTCCGGGCCGTCGCCGACCAGCGCCAGCCGGGCGGCGGGCGTCCTGGCCACGATCGTGTCCCAGGCCTGCAGCAGCACGTCCTGCCCCTTCTGCCGGCACAGCCGCCCCACGCACACCACCAGCGGGGCGGCCGGGTCGAGGCCGGGCAGCAGCGAGGCCCGCACGGTGTCGACGGAGGCGGGGTGGAAACGCCCGGAGTCGATGCCGTTGGGGACGACGCTCCACCGTGCGGCGATCCCCGCCCGCAGGCCGGCGGCGCGTTCCGCCTCGCTCACGCACACCAGCCGGTCCGCCCAACGCGCCCCCCACCGTTCCCAGTGGAGGGCGAGCGCGGCGGTGGCGCCCCCGACGGCCTCGAAGGACCAGGCGTGCGGCTGGAACACGGTCGGGATCCGGCCGCGCACCGCGAGCCGGCCGACGAGCCCCGCCTTCGCGCTGTGCGCGTGCACGAGGTCGGGGCGTACCTCGGCGATCAGGCGTGCGAGCCGCCGCACCTCGCCGGGGAGGGAAGGGCCCGGCGACCGGGTCGCCGCCCAGTGCCGGGTCCGCGCGCCCAGGGACCGCAGTTCCCCGGCGAGCCCGCCGGCCGGGCAGGCCACGGTGACGTGCAGCCCCGCCGCGAGCTGGGCCCGCGTCAGGTCGGTCACGACCCGGGCGACCCCGCCTTCCACGGGCTGGGTGAGGTGCAGGACCCGGGGCCCGGCGTCGGGTTCTGGCTGGTGCATTGCGCGGATTCCTCGCTCACGGTGGCGCTCGGGACTGCAGGAACGCGCCTGATTACTTCTTCCGTGTGTCGACGGCTACGAAGAGCGCCCCGGCCCACGCCGCGTCCCGGTGGGAAACGAGCCGAACGGCCAGCTGGTCACCGCCGTGCCGCAAACCCCTGCGGAGATCGAACACGTCGGAGTCGTAGCCGAGTGTGTTGACGTACGCCGGTACACGCGCCGCCGGAGCCTCCCCCGGCTCGCTGATCGTGGAGTTCAACACATCGTCAGATGGATTGACCGGGTCGGTGAGCGCGGTGAACGGCGCGCCACCGGTCGAGAACATGAGCGAATCACCCGAACGGCCGCGGTCTCCGTCGTAGGCCACGAGCCCGGCCCGGCCGCCCGCGCCGGGCGCGATGTCCAGCCCGCGCAGCCGGATCTCCTTGCCGGCCGGGGAGCCGAGGGTGTCGAAGCCGTCCCACACCGACAGGTGGCGCAGCGGCTCCGCCGCGTTGCGGTACGCCACGACCATCGTCCAGCCGCCCCACGCTCCGGTGGTCGAGCGGCCCATGGCCACGTTCACCTGGGCGACCGTGTAGAGGCCCCGGCCGCTCTGACGCACCAGCCGGGTCACGTCCGCGGAGGCCTGGAAGGCGTCGGCGCCCTGAGCCACCCGGTGGCCGACGACCGTGTCCGCGAGCACCGCCTTGTACGCCCCGCCGGGCTCGGCGATGAGCACCCTCCCGTTGTCCTTGGGCGGCTTCTGCTCTCCCACGCGCAGGTTGCCGCCCCAGTACAGGCGCGCGTACGTCACCTGTGCGCCCTTGGGCAGACGGACCTCGGCGCGGGAGGAGTTGTAGGTGTTCGGGTCGTCGTCGACGTCGACGTAGAACATGTCGAAGCCGTTGTTGACGCCTGCCCCGCCCTGGCGGACGGCGGGGCAGGAGGGCGCCGCCCGGACCGCCGGAGCGGCCCGGCAGCTGATGGCCGCGTTGGCCGCGCGGACGATCCCGCCGTGCTGCGTGGCGTGGTAGCGCTGCTGGAAGGCGAGGCTCTTCGCCTCCGTGGCGGGCGGCGCGCCGGCCGCACGGGCGCCGGACGGCGCCCAGAGCGAGGCGAGGGCGAGAACGCCGACCGTCGCGCGGCGCAACAGCGGACCCAGGGAATTGCGCATGACCGGCAGTGGCCTTTCGTGCGATTTGCTTGCTATAGGCGTGCGGCAGATGGGGCGCAACTCTAACTTCTGTCCGGATTAATCCGTAGAAACAGGACAAGTGTGTCGGAATGGTGAAGCGAAGCCCCGGCTGACATCACTCATTTGGCGGCACAACCCCCGCGCCGCCCGCGCGTTGACCTCAGCGCCGGGCATCCCCGCCCAGGTGTTTGTGTCAAAACCCCAAGGAGCACCTCTCCATGTCGCGTATCGCGAAGGGCCTGGCCCTGACCTCCGTTGCCGCCGCGGCCGTCGTCGGCGCCTCCGGCATCGCCGCCGCCGACAGTGGCGCGAACGCCGTCGCCGCGCACTCCCCGGGCGTGCTGTCGGGCAACGTCGTCCAGGTTCCCGTCCACATCCCGGTCAACGTCTGCGGCAACACGATCAACGTGGTCGGCCTGCTGAACCCGGCGTTCGGCAACACCTGCGTCAACGACTGACGTCACCTCGTCTCCGAGGTCACGACACGTCATCCGTCGAACGGCCGCCCTCCCGCCAGGAGGGCGGCCGTTCGCGTTTGCGAAACGCGTTGCCCCGAACGGGCGGACGGGCCGCGACACGCTCGGCGGGCCTTGACAGCGCTTCCACCTGCGGCGGAGCGAGTGGAACAGACCGCTGTCGATCACTGCACGCGTTCGACCTGTTGCGGAGTGTGACATTACATTCGCACGGTGGGCGAAAGACCAGACGCAATCGAAAGGATTTCTCATGCGTGGTCTGCCCGCACGGCGTATCGCTTCCACCGCTCTGTGCGCCTCCCTCGTCCTCGGCGTCGCCGCCCCCGCCGCCCTGGCGGCCGATCGAGCCGCGGCCCGTGAGCGCGTCGCCGCGGCGTCGGACGCGCCGGTCCCCGGCAGCGCCGCGCTGCTCGCCCAGGTCGAGGGCCTCGGCCGTCTCGGCGCCGTGATCACCCCCGTCACCAAGCTGCTCAGAACCGCCCTCAAGGCCGAGGACGGTCAACTCACCGCCGATCAGGCGACCCAGCTCGCCGAGGCCGTCAAGGCAGCCGTCGCGAAGATCGGCGCGACGGCGGGGACGGCCGCGCCTGCCCTGCCCGCCGACCCGGCGGCCGCCCTCCCGGCCGCCCCCGCCGCTCCGGCCGCTCCGCCCGCCCCCGCGCTCCCGGCCGCTTCGGGGCTCGCGGCCTCCGCGCCGACGTCGACCGTCGCTGCCGCAAAGCCGAAGGCGGCCGCCGACCCGGTGTCCGACGCTCTCGCCGCCGTGCAGAAGACCGTCGACGACCTGCTCACGGCGGCGACCTCGCTCGACGTGGGCGCCATCGTGTCGGCGGTCTCCGGTGTGGTGGACGGCCTGCTCGACCTGCTGGCCGCGACGCTGGCCGGGCTCGGCCTGTCCCTGCCGGAGCTGCCGGTGGAGACACCCGCCGCCGCGCCGGAGGCGCCCGCCGCACCGGCCCTTCCGGCCGCTCCGCCGCCCGCGGCTCCGGCCTTGCCGCCCGCTCCCGCCCTGCCGGCCGCTCCCGCGCTGTCCGTGGGGCCCGCGGCTCCGGCGGCGCCGGTGCTCCCGGTCGGCTGACGGCCGCCGGACGACCGTTCCCGGCACGGCAGTTCCGGCACGGCAGTCCCGGCCGCAGTCCCGGCACGGCAGTTCTCGGAACATCCGCACCCCGGCCCCGCCCTCAGAGGCGGCCGGGGTGCTTGTGGTCAGGGTTTGCAGCTGGCAATTGACCGCTTCCTCAGCCCGACCGCCTGGAGGGGACGGGGGCCAGGCGAGCAACGCCCGTGGCGGCTTCACGTTCTTTGATCCACGAGGCCTGCATCCGGGCAGGCCGGCGCCGGTCAGAGGTCACTCACGTACGTCCGCCAGCCCCACTGCCCTGCGGCGCAAGGCGAGGGCGGCCGGAGCGACCGCCGAGATCACGGCGAGCACCGCGCAGGCGCTCAGAGCGGCCGCGAGCGTTGCCCACGGGATTTCGATGGACGTCCACACCGAGAGCAGACCCAGCGCGCTCCACATGCCCACCAGGTTGAGCACGGCGACCAGCGCTCCCGACAGTCCGCCGACCATGACCACCATCAGCGCCTCGGCGCCCACCAGCCGCAGCACCTGCCACCTGGTGGCGCCGGCCAGCCGCAGCACAGCCAGCTCGCGGGCCCGGTCGGAGGTCGCCATGACCATCGTGTTGGCCAGCGAGATGCCGGTGTAGAGAAGAGCGATCCCGAGGACCAGGAAGAAGCCCATCCGGGTCGTCCGGTCGGTCTCGGGATACCTCGCCCGCACCCAGGCGCCCCTGGTCAGGACCTGCCCGCCGGACGCCCGCGTCGCCTGACGCAGACCGACGGCCACGGCGCCCGCGTCGGCGCCGGCCGCGAGGCGGACATCGACCCGGTCGACGGGAGCCGCGGGAGCGTTGCGCAGGGTGACGTAGACGCCGTTGTCGCCGGTGCCGATGGTCATGACCGCGGCGATCTTCAGGGACTTCCTCGTGCCGTCACCGAGCCATACGTCCACCCGCTCGCCCACGGTGTGCTGCTCCCACTCCTCGTTGACGATGATCGAGTCGTCGTCCAGATCGCCCACCTTCCCTGCGGCGAGCGGGAGACGGGCCGTTGCCGCGAGCGGTTCCGGCTCGACGGCCCTGGCATCGGACCTGATGAGCGCCACGCCGTCCTCCAGGACGTACACGGCGCTCGACGAGCTCGTCGAGACCTCGACGCCGGACACGGCCTGCAGCCGCCGCAGCGTCGCATCGTCGAAGCCGGCGTCGCCCGCCGGAGTGACCACGAAGTCGGCGGCCGTCTGCTCGCGCACCTCGGTCGCCTTCGCCTCGTCGAGGGTTCTCGTGGCGCCGAGCAGCGAGCCCGCCAGCGCGACCAAGACCAGCACGGGCGCCGCGACGGCGGCGGTGCGGCGCACCCCGGCGGCGGCGTTCTCCCGCACCAGCATCCCCACGGCGCCCGGCAGTTGGGCCGGCAGCCAGGCGATCATCCGGGCCAGTGGCCGCACCAGCACCGGCGCGAGCAGCGCGACCGCAGTGATCAGCAGCATCGGCCGGCTCACATAGGTCTTGCGCTGCAGCAGGTCGCCTGGGTTCGTCACCAGGGCCAGGGCCAGCGTCACCGCGGCGGTGATCAGCAGAGCCCCGCCGACCAGCCGGCGACCGCATGTCATCGGCCGGGTGTCCACGGACGCCTCGCGCAGCGCCTCGGTGGGACCGGTGCGCCCCGCCCGCCAGGACGCGGCCAGCACGCCGCACAGGGCCACGAACAGGCCCGTCCAGAACGCCGTGTGATAGGGCCAGGTGTAGTCGCCGATGGTGAACCAACGAGGCGCGAGGCTCTCGTCGACCGCCCACTCGGCGAGCTCGGGAGCCCCGTAGGAACCGAGCGCACAGCCGGCGGCCGAGGCGAGCACACCGACCACGAGGGCCTCGTGGACGACCATGCGGCGGATCTGCCCCGGGGTCGCCCCGGCGGTACGCAGCAGCCCGAACTCGCGGCGCCGCTGGGCCACCGCGAACGCGAAGGTCGAGGCCACCACGAACACCGACACGAATCCGGCGACGCCGCCGGCCGTGCCGAACATGGCGTTCATCGCGGTGAGGGCCTCGCTGTCCCGGTCGGGGTCGGCGTCGGCGTACCGGCGCGCGTCCCCGGTGAGGACCTTGACGCCTTCACTGCCGCGCACCGCCTTGCGCACGGCCGCCGCATCGGCGTCGACCACGAGCTGGAGGCTGCGCGGCGACAGTTCGGCGGCGCGGGTGTCGGTGTAGAACACGGCGTTCTCGAAGCCGAGCCCGGCCACGGTGCCGACGACGCGCACGGTGCCGCCGTCAGTGCGCACCCGGGCGCCCGGACGGGCCCACTCGCCGCTGACGACGACCTCGTCAGCGGCCTCGGGCGCGCGTCCCGCGTCGAGGTCGTACGGCGCGAAGGCTGCCGTGGACCAGGGGTGGCCCACCAGATCGGCGGGGCCGCCCTCGGCCCGCACCGCGAACGACCGGTCCTCGACCACGGTCCCGAGATCCCGCAGCTTCGCGACCGCGTGGTCGGGCACGGCACGCGGCTGAGCGAGCTTCTGGGTGCGGTCGCCGACCGAGGTGGGCACCTCGAGGGTGTCCTGCCCCTTGACGACGACCGGCGCGGCGGCGAACCGCTCCGGCCCCCGATCGGGTGCGTCCAGCGAGGAGGCCAGGGCCAGCCCCATCACGGCGACCAGCGCCACACCCAGGCAGAGGGCGACGAAACTGCCGACGAAGGTGACCCAGCGGGTGCGCAGGGTGCGCAGCGCGGTGCTCAGCACGGCGCCGCCTCGAGCTTGGTCATGCGCGCCGCGATGTCCTCGGCCAAGGCGCCGATCAGCTCACCGTTGACTCGGCCGTCGACGAGGAAGACGACGCGGTCGGCGTAGGAGGCGGCGACGGGGTCGTGGGTGACCATGATGATCGTCTGGCCGTCCCGGTCGACCATGCCGCGCAGCAGGGTCAGCACCTCGCGGCCGGTCTGCGAGTCGAGCGCGCCGGTCGGCTCATCGCCGAACAGCACTTCGGGTCGGGTGATCAGGGCGCGGGCCAGGGCAACCCGCTGCTGCTGGCCGCCGGACATCTCCGTCGGGCGGTGCCGCGCGCGGTCGCCGATTCCGACCTGCTCGAGCACCTCCCGCACCTGGGCCTTCTTCGGGCGACGGCCGGCCAGCCGCAGGGGCAGGGCCACGTTCTGCTCGGCGGTCAGCGAGGGCAGCAGGTTGAACGCCTGGAACACAAAGCCGATGCGCTCGCGGCGCAGCAGGGTCAACTCGGTCTCGCTCAGCCTGGTCAGCTCCGTGTCGCTCACGGTGACCGAGCCCGATGTGGGCCGGTCCAGGCCTGCGGCGCACTGCAGCAGGGTCGACTTGCCGGACCCGGAGGGGCCCATCACGGCGGTGAAGGTCCCCCTCGGGAAGGCGAGCGACACCTCGTCGAGGGCGGTGACGGACGCACCGCCCGAGCTGTACCGCCGGGTCACGGAGTGCAATCGGATCGCGTCGTTGCTCATATGTTCCCCACCAGTACCTGCTCCTCGGCTCGTTGGTTCCTCCACGAAACCGCGGAAACCCCGCGTGACGCAGTACGGCCCGAAGGAGACTTGGGGTAGTGCCAGGCCTACCCCCGATACGGACCCTGGACCGATGGCACCGGACCGGTGCAGCCGCTTACGGTCATGCACATGCACCCTCGGAACGTGTGGCAGGCCATGTCACGGCCCGGCTTCCTGCTGTCGGCCTGGCCCTGGCGCTCCGCCGCGTATCTGTTCACCGGCGCGGTGACCGGAGTCGCCACCTTGGTGGGGATCGTGACGGTGGCAGCGGTCTGCGGTGCGCTCGCCATCGTCTTGGTGGGGCTGCCCCTGCTCGTCGTCGTCGCCCTCAGCGGGATCCCGGTGGCCTGGGTGGAGCGGCGAAGGCTGCGCCTGATCGACCGCAACCCGGTGTCCGGCCGGCGCCGGGCGCCGACCGCGCCGGGACTGTGGGCCTGGCTGACCACCCGGCTGCGCGAACAGGGGACCTGGCGGGAGCTCGGGTACGCGCTCCTGTTCGCCGGGCTGCTGTGGCCGGTGGACGCCCTGGCGATCACCGTCGCCCTGCTCGTCCCGCTGTCCACGGTCGCCACCCCGCTGCTGATGGCCACGGTCGGCGACGGCCACGAGGCGAAGGTGCTCAAGCAGTGGACGGTCACCACATGGCCGACCGCTTTCGGGGTCGCCGTACTGGGCCTGCTCCTGATGGGCCTGGGCGCATACGTGCTCGGTGCCACGGCAGGCGCCCGCTCAGAGCTGGCCCGGCTGCTGATCGCCTCCCGCGAGGGCGAGCTCGGCGCCAGGGTCGTCGAACTGGCCCGCTCCCGCGCCCGGTTGGTGGATGCCTTCGAGGCCGAGCGGCGCCGTATCGAGCGTGATCTGCACGACGGCGCCCAACAGCGCCTCGTGGCCCTGACGATGGCCCTCGGTCTGGCCCGCCTCGACGCCCCGCCCGGCCCGCTCGCCGACCAGCTCACCAGGGCCCACGAAGAGGCGGGCAAGGCGCTCGCGGAACTGCGCGAGCTGATTCAGGGCATCTACCCCAAGGTCCTCACGGACTACGGCCTTCACGCAGCGGTCGCCGACGCCGCCGACCGTTGCGCGGTCCCCGTCCACATCGACCTCGAACTGCCCGGCCGACCAACCGAGGCGGTCGAGTCCGCGGCGTACTTCGTGGTCTGCGAGGCGCTGGCCAACGTCGCCAAGCACAGCGGGGCCGACCGCGCACAGGTGAGCGGCGGTCATCGCGACGGACGCCTGTTCCTCGAAGTGCGCGACGACGGCTGCGGCGGCGCGGACCCCTCGGCGGGCAGCGGCCTCACCGGTCTCGCGGACCGGGTTTCGGTCCTGGATGGCAGACTTGCCCTGACCAGTCCGCCGGGTGGGCCGACACTGTTGCGTGTGGAGTTTCCTTGCGAGTTGACCGAGGCGGCCGACCGCTTCGCGTAGTGCTGGCCGAAGACAGCGTGCTGCTGCGGGAAGGACTCATCGGTCTGCTCAGCCGCTGCGGCCACGAAGTGGTGTCGGCCGTCGGGAACGCGCAGGCACTGATGTCCGCAGTCGAGGAACATGCCCCCGACATCGTGGTGACGGACGTACGCATGCCGCCCGGGTTCCAAGACGAAGGGCTGCACGCGGCAGTGCGGCTGCGCGAGAAGCGCCCCACACTCCCGGTCCTGGTCCTCAGTCAGTACGTACAGCGGACGTACGCCGCCGAACTCCTGGACTCCGGCGACGGAACAGGCGTCGGCTATCTGCTCAAGGACCGAGTCGGACAGATTGAGGAGTTCGTGGAAGCGCTGCACAAGGTGGCGGACGGCGGGACGGTGGTCGACCCCGAGGTGGTGCGCCAGTTGCTGCGCCGCCGCCGCGATCCGCTGGAGCAGCTCACCCCGCGCGAACGCGAGGTACTGGCACTGATCGCCGAAGGCAGATCCAACGGCGCGATCGCCAAGGAGCTGGTGGTCTCCGAAGCGGCGGTCGGCAAGCACATCGGCAACATCCTCACCAAGCTGGACCTGCCTCCGACGGACAAGACCCACCGCAGGGTCCTGGCCGTCCTCACTTACCTGCGGGCATGACCCACCGAGGGCGCCGAGCCGCCATGCCTTGAGGACTCGGAGCCCGCCCCGAAGTACCGCTTCTGCAGCTGGTCACTGACCGACTGCGCACAAGGGTGCGGAAATTCTGTGCACACGGTTTCCGCATCGGACGGTGCTCGTTAGGCACGGCGTCAGAATTTCCCCTGGTGACCTGCCGTTCCGAGCCGCAGAGTCGCCGATGAAAGGAATCCGATGAAGTCCCTGAAGGCTGCCGTCGTCGTCGCCGGATCCGTGGTGCTCGCCGGTGTCGCCGCGCCCGCGTTCGCCGCCCCCGCCGACCTCACGCCCACCAGCCTCAACGGCGCCGTGGACACCCTCGCCAGGGGGCCGATCGACGTGGAGGACGCGCTGCCCCTGCAGCACCAGTCGGACGCGCTCGACACCGAGAACAAGGACTCCGTCCTCCACACCGTGAACAGCGCCGCCGAGGCCCTCAACACCCACAACCCGCTCCTCGGCGGGCTGCCGCTGCTGGGCTGAGACGCCCCCGTCGCAGGGCCGGTCCCGTCGCCGACGGCACCGGCCCTGCGCGCTGTTCGAGACCGGTCGAGCGGCGCGTCCCTCGTTCGTGTGGAGCAGCGCACCTGCGTCCCCCGGTCGGGTGAGAACGCGCCCGGACGCCCTCCGGCACGCCGATAAGGTCGCGCGGTGACCTCAACCCCCAGCGCAACCCGGCCCTTTCGCGTGACCGACCTGGGCACCCTCGTCGTGATGCCGTGGAGCGGCGAGGCTCCCGACGGCAGCGACATGCCCTACCTCCTCGCGTACTCCCTCGGCGACACCGCGGAGGGCCCCGAGGGGACCGCCCTCGCCGTCGCGCGGCTGCTCGGCGACAACGGCATGCCCGTCGGCGGCGTCGTCGACGGCGCCGAGCGGCCCAGCCTGCCGTTCACCCTGCTGGTCGAGTCCGGCACGGCCGTCCTGAACATGCCCGGCCTCAACGCCCAGTGCCGGCCGCCGGCGGAGTGGCTCGCGGCCGTCGAGCAGCGCGGCTACGCCTACCTCGTCCTGACCTGCCGCGCCTGGCCCGAGGCCACCCCCGGACAGCCCGTCACGCCCGAGGCGCTGGCCGCGTTCGCGGGCGCCGAAGAGACCCTGACGGCGGCGGCGCACATCGTCCTGCCCGCCCGCCGCCTGCGCGGCTGATGAGGCCGCCGCAGCCTGCGGTCGTCGGCGGCAGCCGCGCGTTCGCCCTGCTGCTGGTCCTGGCCGGCGCGGCCGGGCTGCTGGCGTCCTGGGTCATCACCCTCGACGAGTTCAAGCTGCTGGAGGACCCCGGATTCACTCCGGGGTGCAGCCTGAACCCGGTCGTCTCCTGCGGCAGCGTCATGCAGAGCGACCAGGCCTCGGTGTTCGGGTTCCCCAATCCGATGCTCGGCCTCGTGGCCTACGGCATGGTCGTGTGCGTCGGCATGAGCCTGCTCGCCCGGGCCGCCTTCCCGCGCTGGTACTGGCTGACCTTCACCGCCGGCTGTCTGTTCGGGGTGGGGTTCGTGTCCTGGCTGCAGTTCGAGTCGCTGTACCGGATCAACGCGCTGTGTCTGTGGTGCTGCCTGGCGTGGATCGCCACGATTCTCGCGTTCTGGTACGCCGTCTCGTTCGACGTGCGGCACGGACTTCTGCCCGCTCCGGCCGGCGTGCGCACGTTCTTCGCCGAATTCACCTGGGTGCTGCCGCTGTTGCACATCGGGGCGATCGGGATGCTGATCCTGACCCGGTGGTGGAGTTTCTGGACCGGCTGACCGGCGCGGCGGTAGCACTATTACGGCAGCCGGGGGAATTGTGAACTGATGCCGTTTTCCGGCTCGTTACCCGGTACGGACACAAGGCCTCCCCGCTCACCCGTCGAAAGGGACCATACCCGAGATGAAGTCGACCACCCGAGGAACCCTCGCCGCAGTGATCACCTGTGTGGCCGCCGCCGCAGGCGCCGCCGTCTCCGCGACCCCGGCCGCCGCGATCGGCACGGTGCCCGTCCCGGTTCCGCTGGACGGCGTCGAGAAGTCCCTCAACGTGGAACTGCCCACGGTCGGCGGCGAGCTCCCCCTGCCGACGCCGGGCGCGCCCGAGGGCCCGCGCTTCGTCGAGGGCCGGCTCATCCCGGACCGGGTCGTCCCCCAGCTGCCCGTCGCCGCCGGACTGCCGGGCCTCGGCCTGCGCGCGCCCCTGCCGGAGGTCCTCGGCGCCGACTTCAACCACCTCGGCCTCGACGCCCCCGCCTCCGACCTGCGCACCCAGGGGCCGGGCCTGGCGCTGGACGCCCCGCTCACCGCGCCCAACCCCGACCGCTTCGGTCTGCCGGACCTCCAGACGCCCCAGGTCGGTGTGATCACCCCCGTGCTGCAGGCCGTCCCCGGCGCGGACCTCGGCCTGAGCGAGGGGCTGTAGAGGCCGCTGCCGCGAACCCGTGAGGAACTCCTGAGGCACCTTGACGAACCGCTGAGGAATCAGCTGACGAACCGCCACGACCACGGGCCCGGACGCCTCGTCCCGGGCCCGTCGCCGTGTCCGGGCTCCCCGCCGCGGCAGCCGATCGAGGGCCGGGCGGTGACCAGTCGGCCCACCGGACGGTTACCCCCACGAAGGAAGCCGCCGGACCACGGGGGCGAGCGAACCGGGACGAGGAGAACACCATGGCCGTCAGCGCCGACTCAGTACCCCTGGCCGCGCCGGCGGCGGGTCCGGCAAGACCGGTCACCACGCGCCCCACACGGCGGCGCGACCTGCTGCGCGGTCTGCTCGGCGCGTCCGCCGCCCTCGCGATGGTCCCGGTCGTCGCCGCCACCCGGCCGCGCGGCCCGGCGGACGACGGTTCCGCGGACACCTCGTTCGACGAGACCTACCGGGGGCGGCGCATCCGGGGGCTCCTCACCACGGCCGGGACCGCCGGCGCGGGCCACGCCCAGTGGACGGTCACGGTCGACGGCCGCCCACTGCACCTCATGCGCCGCGCCGACGGCACCTGGCTGAGCATGGTCGACCACTACCGCTCGTACGCCACCCCGCTGGAGGCGGCCCGGGCCGCCGTCGACGAACTCGGCCCCGGACAGCGGCTCCGCGAGGCGGGCCCGGCACACCACGACGACACGCACATGGGGGGACACCATGGCCTACATCCGTAAGGACGTCAGCACGCTCACCGCCGCCGAACGGCGGCGCTTCGTGAACGCGCTGCTCGAGATCAAACGAAAGGGGGAGTACGACGAGTTCGTGCGCATGCACATCGACCACTACGTCGCGGACGGCGAAGGCGGCCTGCGCAGCGCCCACATGGCGCCGTCCTTCCTGCCCTGGCACCGCAGGTTCCTGCTCGACCTGGAGGAGGCGCTGCGCCGGGTCGACTCCTCCGTGACGGTGCCCTACTGGGACTGGACGCGCCGGCGCACCGCGACCGGCACGCCCTGGACGGCGGACCTGCTGGGCGGCAACGGACGGCGCTCCGACCACCGGGTGACCACCGGGCCGTTCGCCTACGCCACCGGCGACTGGACCCTCAAGGAGAACGTCACCGACGGGAAGTTCCTCACCCGGGACCTCGGCCGGGCCACCGCCCCGATCGACCTGCCCACCGCCGCCGACGTGGAGTGGGCGCTGAAGGACCCGGTCTACGACGTCTCGCCCTACGACTCGACCCTCACCCGCGGCTTCCGCAACAAGCTGGAGGGCTGGGGGACCGGTTCGGGCAGCGCCGCCTGGCGCAACCACAACCGGGTGCACCGCTGGGTGGGCGGGGTCATGCTGGGCGGCGCGTCCGTCAACGACCCCGTCTTCTGGCTGCACCACGCCTTCATCGACCTGCTGTGGACCCGCTGGCAGAGCCGCCACCGCGAGCACCGCTATCTGCCGGCCGAACCGCCGGGGCCGGCCGACGGCCAGTACCGGCGGGTCGTCGCCCGCCGGGAGAAGCTGCCGCCGTGGGACGTGACGCCGGATCAGCTGGAGGACGTGTCCCGGATCTACCGGTACGCCTGACGGGTACGCCCGACCGGTACACCCGAACGCCTGACGGGCAGGCCCGGCCCGGTGCGCCCGACCCCGGCACGGGTCGCCGGCTGCCGGGGGCGGCAGGGGATGTCGGGACGACAAGGGGAGAGCCCCGGCGCTCGAGGTGCCGGGGCTCTCCTGGTGGTGCGAACGGTGCGTACCGCAAGTACGACCGGGGTGTACGCGGGGGGCGTACGAGCGACTGCTCAGCCGCCGTAACCGCCGCCGCCGTGGTGCTTGTCGCCGCCGTGCTTGCCGTGGTCGCCGCCGACGTTGGCGCAGGTGTTGCCGAAGGCCGGGTTCAGCAGGCCGATGACGCTGATGGTGTTGCCGCAGACGTTGACCGGGATGTTGACCGGAACCTGGACGACGTTGCCCGACACGACACCCGGCGAGCCCACGGCCGCGCCCTGCGCACCCGCGTCCGCCATGGCCAGGCCGGCTCCGCTGACCACCACGGCGCTGGTGCCGAGGGCAACAGCGGCGACCTTCGCGATGCGAGACATCACGTTCTCCTTAAGTGATTCGGTACGTGCGGCAGCAGGGGGCGCCGTCGCACGCCCCGTTCAACGCCGCCGCCCCCGACCGGTCACGGGGCGTCTGTACGGATCACCCTTTTTGAACAGGCAGTAGTACAGACGGGTGGCTAGTCCCCGTCACGGCGCCGCGAGACAGGCCGCGACGAAGTCGGCCAGGGTGGCGATGGACTGCAGACTGTCCAGGCTCAGGTCCAGCGCGGCCACGTCGACGCCGTAACGCCGGTCGATCGCGCCCAGCAGGGCGACGCCGGCCAACGAGGTGAGCCCGATGCGCGGACCGAACAGGTCGGCGTCCGCGGGGAGTTCCGCGACGAAGGTCTCGTCCAGTCGGGCGGCCTCGGCGATCATCGAACGGATCTCCCGTTCCACCGCGTCCCGGTCCGGGGTGTCGCTCACGCCTCGATGTCCTCTCGGTCGGATACGTGCAGCCATGCGGGCGGCTCGGGCAGGTCGCCGTGCAGGGACCTGCCGAGGACCGCGGCGCCTGCGCCCGCCGCGCCTGCGCCCGCGGCGGTGGCGGTGGCGGCGGTGTCGTCCGTGCGGCGCAGACCTGCCTGGCGCAGCAGGATGCGCATCTCGAGGTTGGCGTCCGTCGGGCGCAGCGTCACCCTGAACTCCTCGGCGCCGGCCGTGCGGGAGCGCTCCATCAGCCGGAACAGGAAGGCCGCCGCCGCACCCCGTCCGGCCACCCGGCAGGACAGGGCCAGCAACGGCACCGACCGGACGGCGGGAGCGGTGCCGTCGACGAGCGCGGCGCCGATGACGCCGTAGTCGCCGAAGCGGTCCGTCATGGCGGCCGTGAACAGGTCGTGTCCTGCCGAGCCGACCAGCTCGCGCAGCCGCTCGGGGGTCAGACCGGAGGAGTTCAGCCGGTGCGTGCGTGCGGCGAGCTCCAGCGCGCGCGGGATCTCCTCGGGCGTGGCGGCGCCCACCGTGAGACGCATGCCGCACCAGCGCAGGAACTCCTCGCGGGTGCCCTCGAAGCGCTCGGCCTCGGCCCGGCGGGTCTCCTCGGTGCGGTAGCGGTGCACGCGCGCGCGTGCCTCGGGGGTCTGCTCCCGGTCCTCGAACGCGGCCAGCAGCGCGGGGACCTCCGCGGGGTCGAGGGTGCGCACGCCCGGCAGCAGGGCCTCGACCTCGGCGCGTTCGTAGGGCGAGTCGTCGACCAGGAGCAGGGCCTCCACGGCTATGCCGAGGTCCTTCGCGATCGCGCGCAGCGACTCGCTCTTGTCCTGCCAGGAGACCTGCGGCGCGAGGAAGCGCGCCCGCAGGTCGGGCACGCCGTCCAGGCGGCCGAGCACCGAGGGCGCGCTGCGGCTGGCGATGCTGCTCAGCACGCCGCGGGCCGCCAGTGCGTCGATCGCGGCGAGCATCCGGGCGCGGGGCGCTGGCAGCGCGTCGGTGGCCGACTCGACGGCGATCTCGTCCCAGAGCGTGCCGTCGAGGTCCCAGACGACGCACTTGACCCGGTCGGGGTCGAAGCCCTCCGTGCCGCTCACCGCACGCCGTCCTGCTCCGGCAGGAACAGCTTCATCGCCAGGCTGGTGGGGTCGAAGCCGAACTTGCGGTAGACGGTGCGCATCGGGACGTTGCCCACGTGCACCCGGCCGACGACCTCGGTGATGCCGTTCGCCAGACAGAACTCCAGGCCTGCCGTGAGCAGGAGTTCCGCGACGTCGCTGCGGTTGTCGACGGGGGACGCCGCGAGGGAGCGGAAGTTGGCGTAGCGGTCGCCGGTCATCGCGTTCTGGTTGATGCTCACCCAGCACCAGCCGACGGGCTCACCGCCCGGCGCATGGGCGACGATCATGCCCTCCTTCGACTTCTCCATGGCGCGGCCGAGCCGGGCCGCCCACCGCTCGGGGTCGTCGATGGCGTCCTCGCCGAAGGAGACCCGGGCGATCTCGGCCTCGAACCGTCCGATGGCCGGCAGGTCGCGCTCGTCGGCCTGGCGGGTGACGTACGGCTGCGCCCGCGCGGCGAGAGCGGCCCGTTCGTCGTCGGCCGGGGGACGCCAGCCGTGGACGCGTCCGGGGGCGGGGGCGGGCGTGGGGGCGGTTGCGGGCGTGGGGGCGGGCGCCGGAGCAGGGGCGGAGGCGGGTGCGGTTGCGGGCGTCGGGGCCGCGGCGGGGGTCGGCGCGGGGGCCGCGTCCTGTGGGGCCGAGGGCGCGGCTTCCTCCGCCGGGACCAGCCGGCCGGGGCGGAAGGGGCCCTTGCCGCAGTTCGGGCAGCCGTCGGCGCGCAGGGCGGCCACCGACGTCCAGCGGGCGCCGGGACCGACTCGGATCCGGGTGTCGCACGCCGCGCAGGTGTACTCGCGCTGCCGGGTCCGCTTGTCGCCCGTGTAGAGCGGGCCGCTGAACTCGCCCAGGTGGGAGGGGGCGGTCGAGGTGGTCGTCAGGAGGTGCTGGAAGAAGCCGACGCCGCCGAGGATGCCGCTGCCCTCGTACTCGTTGAAGTTGCGGATGTAGCCGTTGGTGACCAGGCCGAGGGCCATGATCTCCCGCTGCACCTCGAGCATCTCGTCCGGGCTCTTGCCGCCGAAGGAGAAGAAGACGCTGTGCGCCGGACCGGGCCGCAGACCCTCCACGGCGCGCGAGAGGAAGAGCCGGGCGCCCTCGGCGGTGTACGGCGGGTCGGTCATGGCCACGTCGTGCCGGGCGTGCAGCGCGGCGGGCAGCGGCAGCCGCAGGTCGTGCCGGACCGTCTCCACGCGTGTGCCGAGACCGGCCGCCGTCTTCTGGATGTGGTCGAGGATGTCCTGGGAGATGTCCACGACGGTGACCCGCTCGACGATCGGGCCGCCGAGCACGTCTCCCACCACGGCGACGGCGAGCGAGATCAGGTCGTCGTCGCCGATCAGCAGGAGCGAGCCGCCCGGCAGCGCGCCGGCCGTGAGCAGCGCGAGCACCCGCCGGACCTTGGTCTCGGCCGTGCAGTGCGACTGGTCGATCGCCATGTCGGCGGCGGGACCCGACTCCATCAGCGCGCGCAGCCGCCGCACGGCCTCGTCCAGCACGTCGGGGATGACCAGCTCGCGTCCGTCGCAGGTGCGGCAGGTGGCGTCGAGGACGAGGTCCATGCCGAGCCGGGCGACGAGCTCCTGACCGGCCTCGGTCAGCCGCGAGGGGCGCTGCGTGGTGACGAGGCCGCGCCGACGCAGCTCGTTGCCCAGTGCGGCGACGATAGGGACGGGCAGCCCGGTGGCCCGGCTGAGGTCCTTGGTGGAGGCGGGGGCCAGCCGGCGCAGGGCGCGCAGGACGGACCGCACTCCCGGCGGACCCTCCTGGAGCCGGACGGCGTCCGCGACTTCCGTGAGCACGGATTCGGCGGTGCTGCTCCCAGGGTGCCGACGCGCGTTGGTCACAATGCTGCTCCAGGCAAGCTGAACGGTGGATTGCGGGACCATCCAGTATACGGGCTGGTAGTCGGCCGAAGGGACCCACTCCCATACTGCGGAAACAGCGGGAAAGCGCGATGCGAAAGGGGAAGTCGAGGAATGTCCCTTGAGGTGTTTCGGAAGCGGTGTTGAAGCGTTTCCGGAGAGATGTCGGAAGATTCTCGGAAAGAATTTCACAACGGCTTGCACAGCGGCATCGGCGGCGATTCCCGTAGCGGCTTCCGTAACCGCTTCTGCAACAGCTTCACGAGGACTTCCGAAACAGTTTCGGAACGGTTTCCGCAAAAGTTTCCGCAGCGGTCCGGAAGGAGCGTCGCCGCAATGCCCCGAGTGACCCCGTACCCCCTTGACACGGGGCGCGCGCGAGCCGTAGGGCGTCCCGGATGCTACGCTGGGGGCCACCGAGCGCCTATGTGAAAGGAGACGGGGGGAAGCTGTTCGTCACCCCCGGTTCCCCATGACCAACTCCGCCAGCCTCGCCACCGAGGGTATAAACGTCGACGATCTGTGCTCTTATGCGGTCGACGTATGGGTGAGCGATCACAGCATCCTGACCGATGAGGAGCGCCTCCTCAAGGTGCTGCGCACGGCCGCCGAAAAGGGAAACGCCACGGTTCTCGGTGAGGCGTCGCACGTTTTCCCGAACGGCGCCGTCACCGCTATTCTGCTGCTTTCCGCATCGCATCTGAGCATTCACACCTGGCCTGAGTTCAGTCTGGCCAACGTCGATCTCCTGGCTTACGGCCGGCTGAACGGCGAGCGGATGATGCAGAGCGTCGAACTCGGCCTCTCGCCGACGCGGATCAACGTCACGCGCATGCTGCGCGCCGTGCACTGACCCGTCCCTTTCTCACCGGCACAGGCACAGGCGCCGGCACAGGCGCCGGGCCCGTGGTCTCCGTGCAGGTCGCGTGGGCGCGCCTCGGCGACGCCCACGCCGGTCTGCTGGCGCTCCTCGACCCCGTGGAGCGCGGCCGCCACGACGAGACCGTTCCCCCGGCCGACCGGGCCCGCTTCCTCGTCGGCTGCGCCCTGAGCCGCCTGCTCCTGGGCGAACTGCTCGATCTGCCCCCGGCCCGCGTGCCGTTGCGGCGAGTGTGTCCCCGCTGCGGCGGACCGCACGGAAAGGTCCGGCTGGACATGCCGGACGCCGCCGCGCGATACGACTTCTCCGTGACCCACAGCGGCGCGGTCATCGGCGTGGCGGTCTCCCCGGACGCGGCCGTGGGCCTCGACGTCGAGGACGTCGAGGCGCCCCTCGACGTCGAGGGCGCCGCACGGACCGCGCTGTCCGAGGCCGAGCTCGCCGCCCTGCACGCCCTGTCTCCCGCCGAACGCCGCCCGGCCTTCCTGCGCGTCTGGACCAGGAAGGAAGCCGTGCTGAAGGCCCTCGGCGTGGGCCTGCGGATGCCGTTGCGCGGACTGGAGGTCTCGTCGGCCGCAGCGCCCCCGGCCGTGCTCGTCTGGCCGCCCCCGTCGGCCGTCCCTCCCGCATCGCACCCGGCCGACCCGCGCATGGCGGATCTGCGACCGTCCGACCTGCGCATGGCGGATCTGCTGGTCGACGGCGTACACCCGGCGACCGTGGCGGCGGTGCCGACGGCGGCCGCAGGTGCGACACCGGTGAGGGGGGCCGGGCCGCGCGGCACGGTGAGCGGGCCGGGAGGGGCGGTGCGGGTCGTCCTGCGCGACGGCTCGGCCCTGCTCGCGGTCCACGGCCGCTGAGCGGCCGTCCCACAGCCGGGCTCCGCGCCTCACGCGCGTCCGCCGCCGCCGATTCGTCGGCGTTCAGGAGCCGGGGAGAGGCCGCATGCGGTGCACGACCTCATGCGGGATTCCTGGTCCGTCGCGGTGTCGGTACGAGGCCGGAGTTCGCCGGATCGGCGTTCCGGGCGGCGACCGAGGAGCCGCCCACCGGGAACTGCTCCACGTACTGCGGCTTGAGCCGGGGCGGCCAGCACTGCGGCATGAAGATGTTCAGCGTGTAGGCGCGCGCCACGAGAGCGGAGCGGTTGCGTGCCTTCAGTTTCCGCATCATCACGCTGATGTGGTACTCGACGCCGTGGCTGCTCAAGTCGAGCCGAGACGCCAGTTGCTGTGTGGACAGGCCGGCCGCCACCCCTTCCAGGATCCGGGCGGGCACGGTCGTCAACGCGGCGGGCGCCGACACCGTGCTCTGAGGGGTGCTGCCCGCGCCGTCCAGAACGAGCAGGACGACGGTGGTGCAGTCCGCCCAGTCGATGTCCAGGGCGATGCCCGTGACCATGCAGTCGGCGTATTCGCCGTCGGCGCCGATTAACTCCAGGGGAACGCTGAAATCACGGTGTCTGTCCACGAGAAGCCGAGCGAAGTGTTCCCGCAGGCTCTCCCAGGAGGCCGGATGGAAGCAGCGGGACAGGGAATCCCCTCTCGCCTCCGCCGGGGTGAGGTCGAGTTGCCGGCAGAACGCGTCGTTGGCCGCCACGATACGGAGCCCGGAGTCGCGGTCGACTGTGCCCAGAGCCGTGGCGGTCGCCGACGAGGCATTCGGCGCCATGTCTGAGCGCAGTTCTGGGAGTTCGTCGACAGTGGTGACGGTTTCGGGGTGGGGCCGAGGTGACGGGGACAAAGCGGTACCTCTTTCGGGGGGTGGCCGGAAGCGACCCGGTGCGCTGCATTCGGTCGTGACCATGAGAGGCGGCCCCGTGGATGGACGCCCTTGTCTCTTCCGCCTAGGTCGAACGGTGACGCGGAACGCTGCAGATGATCGGCCTGAGCGCTCTGAACGCATGAGGCATGAGAAGTGCTGAACGTGGGGGAAGCCGGTGGTTCCCTGTCAGTTTGCCTTGCAGCAGCGGTAGTTGGTCAAGGGTGTCCTGCCCCTGTGTGCAGAGACACGTTCGGATGGCATGCCGGCCTGCGGCGGGGGCCGCCTCCTTTGAAAGGCTTGGACCAATTACGGGGGGAACCCGCGAGTAACACCGAAGTTCATGCGGGAGCGGCGGGAGAACGGCACTCGGTGCCTTCTCGTGAAGCGGTGCTCCGTTTTGGGTGGTTTGGGGGTCCGGGACTAAGGATTCTCGTAGTCGACCGCAGATACTTGAGGGTTGTAGAGTCCGGGTGTTCTTCCGGAGAGGCGGTCGTTTCACGACCTCACGCGAAAGTGCGTGCTTCTGTCGATATTCCCTCCCGAGGAGACGTGCTGGACCTTTGCATGCCTCTGGACGGCGAATCAGGAGAATGCACGGTGAAAGTCGCGAGTTCCATCGAGCGTATTGCCGTCGGCGACGCCTTCGTCGATGTCGCAGAGTTGCCGATGCCGTCGGAAGACCGGAAACGGTGAAAGCCGCTTCACGGGAACCGGTCGTGGAGTGCGTCGCGAAATCCCCGGCGTGACCCGTCTCTCGCGTAATCCCTCTCGAAAGGAACGCAGTTGACTGACCTAGTGACCTTCGACGTCCCGGAGACCGTCACCGGGACGCCGGAAGACATCCGGCTCGGACAGCGGATGATCGAAGCCTGGCAGCGGGACGGCATCTTCCAGGTCGCCATGCGGCCCGCGCAGGAAGCCGTCGTCGCCGACGCCTACGCGGCGAGCAAGAGGTTCTTCGCGTTACCCCTCGCCGACAAGTCCCGGCACGTCAGCGACCTCACCTACAGCGGCTACGTCGCCTCCGGCGAGGAGGTGACGGACGGCGTCCAGGACGGATCGGAGATCTTCACCGTCACCAAGGACGTGCCGCTGGACGACACCAGGGTCGCCGAGAGCTGGCCCTGTCACGGGCCCGTGCCCTGGCCCGACGAGCAGTACCGGCAGGCCGTCAACGCCTACATGGAGCAGTCCGGCCACCTCGGGCACAGGCTCCTCCAGCTCGCCGCGCTCGGACTCGGCCAGGACCTCGACGCGTTCACGCGATTGACCGACGACGGCTGGCACCACATGCGCGTGCTGCGTTTCCCGGCGGCGTCGGCCGCCAGTGACCGCGGCATCGGCGCCCACACCGACTACGGTCTGCTGGTCATCGCCACCCAGGACGAGGTCGGCCAGGCCCTGTACATACGGCCCCCGATCGAAGGCGAGCGCCGCAACCGCAACTGGCTGCCGGAGGAGAGCGCCGCCGGCGTGTACGAGGACGACGACGCGTGGACCTACGTGCGGCCTGTACCGCACACCTTCACCGTGTTCCCCGGCGATCTCTTCCAGTTCCTGACCGGCGGGACGCTGCTCTCCACCCCGCACAAGGTCAAACTGGCCGACGACGAACGGTACGCCTTCGCGTACTTCCACGAACCGAGCTTCCAGGCCGCCGCCCGACCGCTCGACAGCACGGACGACGCCGAGATTCTCCACTACGGGAGCCACTTCACCTCGATGTTCGTGCGCTGCTACCCGGATCGGGTCACGACACAGCGCATCCACGCCGAGGGCAGACTGGCCGTCCTGGACAAGCTCCGGGAAAAGGCTGCATCCCGCCCCTGACCCGTTCGACGCCGAGATTCTCGACACGCACTCGACGACCCCGCCCGCAAGAACCCGGTGACGGCCGGACAGCGCCTCGGACCTTCCCCGTGATCGTCGGGGGAGGGGCCGGGGCTCGGTCGTTCGCACGGTGACTTCGGCACGCATGCGGCGCAAGGGCGGCGGACGCGTGCCGGCTGAAGCCGCCCGCCCGGGGTATCCGCCTGAACATGCTTGCTCTGATCGCCTACCGCTCATACCACGGAGCAACGACCGTGTGGGCCTTCGTCGTTGCCATCCTCATCGCGCTGGTCGCCGGTTGGTACATCCGACACCGACGCTAGCCCCGCCTCCGTTCGCTTCAGATCGTCGCGCCGCTACGGAACGGTGAGTCAACCGGCCCGATGGTTGCCGTACTCCGCTGACTCGGAGCCGGACGTGGCTGATCTGAGACACCGGATCGGTCGATCGTCGCCGAGGCTGATGTGTGCCGATTGGCGTACGGCGGTGAGCACGAACAGAGCCATGGTGCCGTCGTCCCCCGGTAGGGGAGGATGCGGGAGGGGGCAACCATCGACGGCGCGACGGGGTGGGGATGAAGCAAGGTGATTCCGAGTCTGTGGTCGGCATCGAGAAGCCGACGGGCCAGGAGGCACGCGATGCCTGGGGCTCAGAGGCGTACTCGATCCTCGTAGGCGTAGCGCAGACGTACCACGCAGTGATCACTTACAAGGAGTTGGCGGAGGAGATCCAGAGCCGGACTGGCATCCGGACCAAGAGTCTCCTGCACAACTGGATCGGTCCGATCTTGGGCCGGGTGGTGCGCGAAGCCCACCGTCGCGGCGACCCACCACTGACGGCGCTGGTGGTTCATACGGACGACGGCAAGGTAGGCAGCGGCTACAAGGAAGTGCTGATAGTCGCTGGAGAGCCGTCGGTGGATGACGAACTGGAACGCGAGCGGCACGCGGCCGACGCCCGCCTTGACTGTTACCGCCGCTTCGAGGCGACCATGCCGCCTGGCGGTGGTGTGCCGGCCCTCGCCCCCAGACTGCAGGCCGCCGTCGATCGCCGGCGCGAGCGCACCGAAAAGCCCGTCCGGGTTTGCGAGCGCTGTTTCGTCCAACTGCCGTCGACAGGCATGTGCGATTCGTGCGGTTAGCCGGCGACGGCTTCGTCCCGATAGCGCACTGGAAGATCGTCTCTTCACGGGGAAGGGGGTTGGGTGGGGGTGGTGTGGGCGGCGACGTCGCCAGAATCGGGACTTTTTCATCCGGTTGAGAGATGTTCAGAGGTGGCGGATCTGGCAGACCGTTTCAACGAACTGCGTTCCCGCGGTCAGGGATATGTCGAGGTTCGTTCGCCGAGCAGGCAGTTCCCGGTACTGAGCCTGGCTTTCCGAGATGATCACGCGGTCGTCCATCTGATGAGCGGCACCGAGCGGATGTCTCTGCTGGCAGGAGACGGCAGCGTGTCCTCGGGTGCGGAGGTCGAAGTCCCGATCATGGATGACCTCACCGCCTTCACGGGCGACTTCGTTCTGGATGTCGACCGAGCGTGGGACGTGTTGCACAGCTTCACCCAGACGCGGGCGGCCGATTTTGTGGGTGAGTGGCGGGAGTTGGAGCTGAAAGCCCGTGACACAACATGATGGCTGCTTCTTCAGTCGCCTCCAGGAGATGAGGCCGCTGGCCATTGTGGCGAAGGCGAGTTCGACATCGGCCTCGACGGCAATCAGGCGGCGATCTGGTCCAGGAAGCGTCACCGCCGGATCCTGCTCGAAGCTGCGGGGATCCTCCCGAGGTGTCGGGGCTTGGTCGTCTTTCCTGCACGGGCCTGCCGTCCGCCAGGAACTCGTCCGGCGTACCGACGCACGGCCCGCCCCCCCCGCAGTGCCCCGCCGTGCCGCGATCTCCGCCGGTGTGGGCGCCTTGGCGTCCGGGCGGGGCCGCAAACGTGCCCGGCGTGGCACCATGCCCCCTTCAGCACACCGTTCATGGGGGACACATGCGCACCCGCGCCACCATCGCACTCGGCACCGCCCTGCTCGCCACCCTCGCCGCCTGCTCCTCGTCCGGCGACGACAAGGCAGACACCCCGAAGAGCAGCCCCACCGCGGCCGCCGAGACGGCGGCAGACGCCACCCCGGCGGCGCCCGGCGCCGCCGAACTCGAGCGCGTCGCGGACACGTACGTGAACCTCTACTTCGGAGGAGCCGGGGAGGCGGCGTACGCCTTCCTGTCGAAGCGCTGCCGCGCCAAGGCGGACCCGGCCACGTACGCGGCCACCGCGGACCGGGCGGCGAAGGGCTACGGGCCCGACCATCCGGCGACGGACGTGCACGCCACGGTTTCGGGGGACATGGGGCGCGTCTCGTACAAAGTGAAGGGCCTGCCCAAGTTCGACCAGCAGGGGCAGCCGTGGAAGGTCGAGGGCGGCGCCTGGAAGTACGACGCCTGCTGACCCCGCGCGCCACCCGGGGCCCGTCTACCGGCGTCGGCGGGCCCTTGTCGTGCCCGGCGGACTGCAACCCTCAAGATCGCGTCCCGCCCGACCCCGGCCGACGTCAGCCCGCCACGTCTTCGATTCCCCTACGGGGAGGCGGTTCACGACGACCGGCACACGCGCCTTACGCAGTGGCTCAATGACGGAATTCCAACCGCCCAGGTGGCCGACTGGGCCGGGGCTTGGAGGCCGCAGGGGATCTACCCGAGCTGCCCGACGTGGGCTGAGGGTCCGCGGTGAAAACGTCGACACGCATTCGACGGGGGCACTCGCGAGGACCCGGTGACAGGCGGACGTCGTCGGACCGCCCCCATGATCATCGAGGGAAGGGTCGGGACTTTGTCACGTCATCTTTAACGTGCTCTGAGCAGCAAAAATGCCCTCCCGGAGGAGGGCGGAGACTTGCGCCCCCGGCAGGACTCGAACCTGCGGCCAAGCGCTTAGAAGGCGCCTGCTCTATCCACTGAGCTACGGGGGCCGGTGTGGTGGCCTCGTACGTGCTGCCCGGGTGTGGGCTGATCCGTGACGTTGCCGGGGACAAGGATAGGGCTCCCGGTTCCTTGTCCTGGTTGCTTCGCCTCCGTGGCTCAATGTGGAGGTTCGGTGAAGCGGTCCTGATAATCGCAGGCAGGTGCGAATCGTGCACCGCTTTTGGCGTCCCTGGCCACGGGTGTTGTGCACTCGTTATGCCTGCGCAGTGCCTCTGCCCCACTCGCGCCTTCCGTCCCTTGTGTCCTATCGGCGCGCAGACATGCCTATATGCTTCATAAATCCCCTAAAATTGGGCATTCTTCGCGTGTGGTGACCTTGGACGTAAGGCCTCAGCTGCTCGACGCACTCTCCGCCCTGCGCGACCGTGTCGCCGCCGCACGCTTCCCGCTGCCCCTGACAGGGGCCCCGCGCGCGCGTGCCAACCGCGACGAACTGCTAGCCCAGCTCGACGACTACCTGGTGCCGCGGCTGCGGCAGCCCGACGCGCCGTTGCTGGCGGTGGTGGGCGGTTCCACCGGCGCCGGCAAGTCGACGCTCGTCAACTCCCTGGTGGGGCGGCGGGTCAGCGAGGCGGGCGTGTTGCGGCCGACGACACGGACCCCGGTGCTCGTGTGCCACCCGGAGGACCATCACTGGTTCAGCGGCATGCGGGTGCTGCCCGGCCTCGCCCGCGCGTGGGCCCCCCGTCGGGAGTCGGCGGACGATTCCCTCCTCACCGGTGAGAACGGCAGACCCGTGCTGCGGATCGAGACCGCCGACACGCTCCCGCCCGGTCTCGCTCTTCTCGACGCGCCCGACATCGACTCGCTCGTCGCCGACAACCGGGTACTCGCCGCCGAACTGATCTGCGCCGCCGACATCTGGGTGATGGTGACGACGTCCTCCCGCTACGCGGACGCCGTGCCCTGGCACCTGTTGCGCACCGCCAAGGAGTACGACGTCACCCTCGTGACCGTCCTCGACCGGGTGCCCCACCAGGTCGTCTCCGAGGTGTCCCGGCAGTACGGCGCGCTGCTCAGCAAGGCCGGTCTGGGCGACGTGCCGCGTTTCACCGTCCCAGAACTGCCCGAGTCCGCCTGGGGCGGCGGGCTTCTTCCCGCCACGGCCGTGGCGCAGCTGCGCGCCTGGCTCGTCCACCACGCCCAGGACCCTGCCGCCCGTAACCACGCCCTCGCCCGCACGGCCCACGGCGTCCTCGACTCCCTCAAGGCGAGGATGCCCGAACTGGCAGGCGCCGCCGCCGCGCAGCACGCGGCCGCGCTGCGGCTCACCTCGGCCGTCGAAGGGGCGTACGACAGCGAGTACACGCGCGTGCGGGGGCGTCTGCAGAGCGGCGCGGTCCTCGCCGGAGACGCGCTCAAGCGCTGGCGGGCCTTCCCCCTGGACTGCACCGCCGACGAACTCCTCGACGCCCTCGTGGAGAGCCTCGTCGCACTGCTGCTGTGCGCGGTGTCCGCCGCCGAGGATCGCGTCGACGAGGCCTGGCGTCGCGAACCGGGCTCCAGCGCCTCGGCGCTGATGGACCGTGACGCCTCGCAGGAGAGCGCCGAGCACCGCATCGGCCTCGCCGTTCGCCGGTGGCGGCGCGAGCTGGAGGAGTACGCCGAGGACGAGGTGCGGGGCCTGGAGCGGAGTGCCGCGCCCGACCCGGAGTCCGTCGCCGCTCTCGTCGCCACGGCGCTGCTGGGCGGCCGCAGGGCGCGTTCCGCGGGTGAGGGACTCGCCGAGCGGATCGGCGCGCACGGGGCGCTGCGGCTGCGCGACCGGGGCGGGCGGCTGCTCGCCGAACACCTCGACCGGATCATGCACGCCGAACGCGAACGCCGGCTCGCCCCCCTCGACGGACTCGAAGTCCACCCCGAACCCCAGGCCGAACTCATCGCCGCGCTGTCCGTACTGCAGAAGGAGAGGTGACCGGTGACCGCCGTCACTGACCAGGACCACACGGACCGGACAGGCCACACGGACCGGACCGTCCACACCGACCAGACAGGCCACACGGACCAGCCCGCCCACTCGGATCAGACAGACCACTCCGAGAGTCACTCAGAGCACCAGGAACAGCACGAGCAGCACGGGCAGCCGGATCGTGACGGTCGTGACGGTCGGCGGCATCAGGACGGTCGCGGGGGCCAGGAGGGGGCCGGGAGCCCGGGGTCGGAGGGGGCGGAGCCGGAGAGCGGCGGGGACCTGTCCGAAGCGGCGGACGCCCCGGCGCAGGAGCCGGGCGACGGCCACGCGCGCGTACTCGACGGCACCGAGGACGCTCTGCCGCGCCCGAACGCGGGCCCCGCCCCGGAGTCGTCCGGGCCGCCGGCCGCGCGCCCGTCCCGTGCGGACGCCGACGAGGACCCGGCCGACGCCTGGGACGACGGTCTCATCGCCCGCCGCGTGAACGAGGCCGCCGCCGCCGAGCAGGCCGCTGCGGCCGACAAGGCGGCCCGGTCCGGGGGAGGCGGCGGGGCCCTGCCCTCGACCCCGCTCGTCTACGACGGACCGCTGCGCTCACGGCTGGAGGCGCTGCGCGAACTCGTGGGCCTCTCCCGCACGCGCCTCGACAGCAGGACGCTCGCCCAGGCCGGCCGGGTCCTGGACGAGGCGGCCGCCCGGCGCAGGCACTCAGGGCAGCACACCGTGGTGGCCCTCGCGGGCGCCACCGGCAGCGGCAAGTCGCAGCTGTTCAACGCCCTCGCCGGCGTCGCGCTCTCGGAGACGGGCGTGCGTCGGCCGACCACGTCGTCGCCCATCGTGTGCACCTGGAGCGACGGTGCGTCGTCCCTCATCGACCGGCTCGGCATCCCGGGACGGCTGCGCAGACGGCCGGTGCAGACCGCGGAGGCGGAGGCGCAGTTGCGCGGGCTGGTCCTGATCGACCTGCCCGATCACGACTCGGCGGCCGTGCAGCACCGTGAGCAGGTCGACCGGGTGCTGGCGCTGGTGGACGCCGTCATCTGGGTCGTCGACCCCGAGAAGTACGCCGACGCCGTCCTGCACGAACGGTATCTGCGGCCCATGGCCGGACATGCGGAGGTCATGTTCGTCGTCCTCAACCAGGTCGACCGGCTGCCCGGCGAGGCCGCGGAGCTGGTCCTCGACGACCTGCGGCGGCTGCTCGACGAGGACGGCGTCGCCCTCGGCGAGTACGGCGAACCGGGCGCGACCGTGCTCGCGCTGTCCGCGCTCACCGGAGACGGCATCGGTGAACTGCGCGAGGCGCTGGGCCAGTTCGTCGCGGAGCGCGGCGCCGCCGCCCGGCGTATCTCGGCCGACGTCGACGCCGCCGCCTGGCGACTGCGGTCCGTGTACGCCACCGGACGACGCGTCGGTCTGAGCGAGCAGGCGCGGGACGAGTTCGCCGACCGGCTGGCGGACGCGGTGGGCGCCACCGCGGCGGGCGAGGCCGCCGAGCGAGCCTGGCTGCGCAACGCCAACCGCGCGTGTGGGACGCCCTGGCTGCGTCTGTGGCGCTGGCACCAGGACCGGCGCGACCCTCCCAGCGGGCGGTTTCCGGTCCGCGCCCAGGCCGACGAGGAGGCCACGGCACGGCAGCGCGTCGAGCAGGCGGTGCGCACCGTGTCCGAGCGGGCTTCTGCGGGGCTGCCGGCGCCCTGGGCGCAGGCCGTCCGGGAGGCTGCGGTACGCGGAGCGCAGGGGCTGCCCGAGGCGCTGGACGACCTGGCGGCGCGGGCCGGACTGCCCCCGGGACGACCGCCCCGGCCGGGCTGGTGGCCGGTCGCGGTCCTGGTTCAGGCGTGCATGACGCTCCTGCAGGTCGTCGGCGGTCTGTGGCTGGTCGGCCAGATCGTCGGAGTCATGGCCCCGAACCTCGGGGTGCCGGTGCTGCTGATGGTGTCCGGCATCGTCGGCGGCCCGCTGGTCGAGTGGAGCTGCCGGATGGCGGCACGGGGGCCGGCCCGGCGGTACGGGCACGACGCGGAACGCCGGCTGCGGGAGGCCGCGGCCGGCTGCGGACGGGCCCGGGTGCTGGACCCCGTCGCCGCGGAGCTGCTGCGCTACCGGGAGGTGCGGGAGCAGTACGCCAGGGTCACGGGGGCGGTGTCCGGGGCGCGGTGAGGGGGCGCCGGCGCGTGGCTTAAGGGCCGCGCGGGGACCGGATGACTGGGACCGGATGGCCGGGAGGCTGCGGCCGGATGGCCGGATGGCCGGATGGCCGGATGACCGGGTGACTGGGTGACTGGGTGACTGGCACCGGATGGCCGGAGGGGGAGTGAGCGCCTGAGGCCTGGGCGGTGGGCGGTGGGGCGGTTCCGCCGGGTGATCACGGGGAGCGCCGGCGGGGATCACTCTTCCGGGTGGTGGGATTTTCCCCAGGCGGGCGGTGGTCCACAGCGCTCGGCGGGCCCGGCCCGGCAGAGGCAGTCTGGTTTCGCGGCGGTCGCGACGGACGCGGTCGCCGCGGACGGCGCTGACAGCACGCGGTGAACGCCACCGCGGCCTTCGCGGCGGACGCAGCCGTACGGGAGGGGCCCGTGCGCGTGACCGGGCGGCAGGACGTCCGGGCGAGGGAGGGGTTCGCATGAACGAGACGATGGTCTGCGCAGTGGGCAACGTGGCGACGCAGCCGGTCTACCGGGACCTGGCGGCGGGCGCGTCGGCGAGGTTCCGGCTGGCGGTGACCTCGCGCTATTGGGACCGGGAGAAGAGCGCCTGGACCGACGGCCACACCAACTTCTTCACGGTCTGGGCCAACCGGCAGCTGGCCCAGAACGCGATGGCCTCGCTGAACGTCGGGGATCCGGTGATCGTGCAGGGCAGGCTGAAAGTGCGCACGGAGTCGCGCGAGGGGCAGCAGGTCCGGACCTCGGCGGACCTCGACGCCGTGGCGATCGGTCATGACATCGCGCGGGGCACGTCGGCCTTCCGGCGGCAGGGCCGTGCCGAGCCCGCGGGGGCGGGGCCGCCGGCTCAGCCCGAGCCCGACTGGGAGACGCCGGTCGCCGACGCGGCGGACGCGAAGTCCGACGACGCACGCCGTCGCGAGCCGGCTGCGGTGACCTGAGCGGCCCCCACGATCCGCAGCGGAGTGCGATGGTGACGGTCAGTCAACAGTGGGCTGCGGCATTTCAGCGCATCTGCACGAAGCCGCGAGGTGGACAAGTCGACATGCCCTACGCGCGACCGATCTTGGGATAACGATTCCGAGTCGGATCGGTGATCCGACGAGATGACCGGTAAGCGTGGTGCGCGGCGTCTCTAGGATGCCGGACGTAGCTCACTGTGGCTTCTGATTCTGCTGGTGGGACCGTACCCCCACATCAACGGGTCCTGCTCGAAGGGGAATTGTGTGATTTCTTCGATCTCCGCGTTGTTCGCGCGCGGGCGGGGCCCGGTCCGACTCGCGGCGGCGGCCGTGGCGTCCGGCCTCGTCGCCGTCGGCGTGCTCGCCACTGCCGGCACGGCCGCCGCAGCAGAGGTGACGCAGAGTCAGGGCGGGGCCACGGCGACGATCGGCGGTCTCAAGACCTACGGCGCTGCCCTGGTCCACGCCAAGAGCGGGGACCAGGAGGTGTCGGCCGGCCTGTTCGAGATGTCCGTCGAGGGCGGCGGCACCCTGCAGACGTACAGCGTCGACCTCTACAACCCCACGCAGAGAGACGCCAAGTACCACGAGACGCCCTGGAGCGGGACGCTGCTGGCCGCCAACCGGAACGCGGGCCGCATCCGTTGGATCCTGCAGAACTCCTACCCGCAGGTGAACGATCTCGCTTCGCTCGCCGACAAGGCGGGCATCGGCGCCGGTCTCACCGAGCAGGACGCGGCCGCCGGCACCCAGGTGGCCGTCTGGCGCTACTCGGACGGCGCGGCGGTCGACGCCGTCGACCCGCAGGCCGAGCGGCTCGCGGACTACCTCCAGAAGGCAGCCCGGGTGGTCGCCGAGCCGACGGCGTCCCTCACCCTCGACGTGCCCGCCGTGGCCGGCCGCCCCGGCGGGCTGCTCGGCCCGGTGACGGTCCACACCGGCGCGACGAGCGCCACGGTGACGCCGCCGCTGGACGCCGCGACCAGCGGCGTGCGCATCGTCGGCAAGGACGGCAGACCGCTCACCGCCGTGTCGGACGGCAGCCAGCTGTTCTTCGACGTGCCCGCGGACACGGCCGCGGGATCGGCCGAGCTGACCGTGCAGGCCTCCACGACCGTCCCCGTCGGCCGCGCCTTCACCTCCGACAGCCGCAGCCAGACGCAGATCCTCGCCGGCTCCAGCGAGTCCACGGTGTCGGCGACGGCGAGCGCCACCTGGGCCCAGAAGGGGGCCATACCGGCACTGTCCGCGGCGAAGAACTGCTCGAAGGCCGGCGTCGACATCGCCGCCGCCAACCAGGGCGACGAGGCCTTCACGTTCGAACTGATGGGTGTGCAGCACACCATCCCCGCCGGCGGGTCCCGGACGGTGACGGTCCCGCTGCAGGAGGACCAGGCCTACGACTTCTCGATCGTCGGCCCGCGGGGCGACCAGAGCAGGTTCACCGGCGTCCTGGACTGCCGGACCCAGGCCGACGAGATCGCCGGCCTGACCACGCAGACCCTGAGCGAGCCGAGCCCGGCAACGGTTGGCGGCGTCTCCGCCGCGGACGACACCGATCTCGCCGCCACGGGCGGCAGCAGCGCCACCCCGCTCATCGCGGGCACGGCCATCGGCCTGGTGGTCATCGGCGGAGCGGCGCTCGTGCTCGTCGGGCGGAAGGAGAACGGCTCGCAGGGCTGACGGATCCGGAGCCGCGGGGCTCCGGACGGACGCGGTGCCGTGCGCTTCCTCGTCCGGATCTCCGGAGTCCGGTTGCGCACCGCCGCGTGCACGCGGCGATGGTCCGTTCGACGTTCGAATCCGTGTGGTCTGCGATGTCTGCCGTGTCTGCGAACACTCCCGCGAAGACTCCGAGAAGCAGAATGTCGGCGGGCGTCGTCCCGGCCTGGTGATCGAGGAGCGACGCGTCGGCGGCGGCCTCGCTTGGGTGGGACCGGCCGACGGGACGACGTCGAGGGCCGCGCCGAAGTGGTGCCGATCAAGCTCCGCCGGTCGCGCCCGCACCTCCTCGCGGCATCGACGACCAGGCAGAACGCCCAGCAGGTCGCGTCCTCGTCCGGCGCGGGGACCCGTCGCCCGGCGCGGGCGGGGCGGGGCGTCGTCCGGCGTCGGCCGCACTCGTTCCCGCGCCTTCTACTGCCGCCGGGCGAACGTCGAATCCGGGGCGTCGTACCGGTCGTGCCACCTGTTTCGGTCCATCCGCGAGCCCCCTGCGGACCCCGGACCGCGGACTCCAGCCGATTTCCACCCCGATCCAGGCGCATACTGAAGGCAATGACAAAACCTTCTGCACCGAAGCGTCACTTGCCCACCAGCCCCTTCAAGGCGCCGGCCACCCTCGTGCCGAAGCACTTTGCCGTGGGTGACCAGGTGACACACGACATGTACGGCCTCGGCCGAGTGATCGGCATCGAGGACGGGATCGCCGCGCTCGTGGATTTCGGCTCGGCACAACCAGAGCGAATCCTGAGCCCCTACGCCAAGATGACCAAGCTCTAGCACCGCACGGCACCACACGGCACCACGGGCGGCGTGCCGCGACGGAGCACCGCCGCGGCCGCCCGCCGACCATCGGCGCCGCTTGCCCGTCAACGGCGCCGCCGGCGCCCCGCCCCGGGACCTCCCGGCGAAAACCCCAGATCAAAGCCCCCCGGCCGGACGGGTTTCCCCCGAGGGGCGGCCGTCCGGCAAGATGGGGTGTATCTGCCCACTGCCAGATTTCAAGCTGCCGGACGGTTTCTCTTGGCTGAGTACATCTACACCATGCGCAAGACGCGCAAGGCACACGGCGACAAGGTCATCCTTGACGACGTAACGCTGAGCTTCCTGCCCGGCGCGAAGATCGGTGTGGTCGGGCCGAACGGCGCCGGTAAGTCCACCGTTCTGAAGATCATGGCGGGACTGGAGCAGCCTTCCAACGGTGACGCGTTCCTGTCGCCGGGCTACAGCGTCGGGATGCTGCTGCAGGAGCCGCCGCTCGACGAGTCCAAGACCGTTCTGGAGAACGTGCAGGACGGCGCGGCCGAGGTCATGGGCAAGCTCAAGCGCTTCAACGAGGTCGCCGAGCTCATGGCGACGGACTACTCCGACGCGCTGCTGGACGAGATGGGCAAGCTGCAGGAGGACCTCGACCACGCCAACGCGTGGGACCTGGACACCCAGCTCGAGCAGGCCATGGACGCCCTGGGCTGCCCGCCCGGCGACTGGCCGGTCACCAACCTCTCCGGCGGTGAGCGCCGCCGCGTCGCGCTGTGCAAGCTGCTGCTCGAGGCCCCCGACCTGCTGCTTCTCGACGAGCCCACCAACCACCTGGACGCCGAGTCCGTGCAGTGGCTGGAGCAGCACCTCGCGAAGTACCCCGGCACCGTCGTCGCCGTCACCCACGACCGGTACTTCCTCGACAACGTCGCCCAGTGGATCCTCGAGCTCGACCGCGGTCGCGCCCACCCCTACGAGGGCAACTACTCCACCTACCTCGACACCAAGGCCAGCCGCCTCAAGGTCGAGGGGCAGAAGGACGCCAAGCGTGCGAAGCGTCTGAAGGAAGAGCTCGAGTGGGTGCGGTCCAACGCCAAGGGGCGTCAGGCCAAGTCCAAGGCGCGTCTGGCCCGCTACGAGGAGATGGCCGCCGAGGCCGACAAGATGCGGAAGCTGGACTTCGAGGAGATCCAGATCCCGCCGGGCCCGCGCCTGGGCTCCATCGTCGTAGAGGTCAACAACCTCTCCAAGGCGTTCGGGGACAAGGTCCTCATCGACGACCTGAGCTTCACGCTGCCGCGCAACGGCATCGTCGGCGTCATCGGCCCGAACGGCGCCGGCAAGACGACCCTCTTCAAGATGATCCAGGGCTTCGAAGAGCCCGACTCCGGGTCCATCAAGGTCGGCGAGACCGTCAAGATCTCGTACGTCGACCAGAGCCGCGAGAACATCGACCCGAAGAAGTCGCTGTGGGCCGTGGTCTCCGACGAGCTCGACTACATCAACGTCGGGCAGGTGGAGATGCCGTCGCGTGCGTACGTCTCCGCGTTCGGCTTCAAGGGTCCCGACCAGCAGAAGCCGGCCGGCGTGCTCTCCGGCGGTGAGCGCAACCGCCTGAACCTCGCGCTCACCCTCAAGCAGGGCGGCAACCTGCTCCTCCTCGACGAGCCGACCAACGACCTCGACGTGGAGACGCTGTCCTCCCTGGAGAACGCGCTGCTGGAGTTCCCGGGCGCGGCCGTGGTCGTCTCCCACGACCGGTGGTTCCTGGACCGGGTCGCCACCCACATCCTCGCCTACGAGGGTGACTCCAAGTGGTTCTGGTTCGAGGGCAACTTCGAGTCGTACGAGAAGAACAAGATCGAGCGGCTGGGTCCCGACGCCGCGCGTCCGCACCGCGCCACCTACAAGAAGCTGACCCGGGGCTGATCGATCTTGCGGCACATCTACCGCTGCCCGCTGCGCTGGGCGGACATGGACGCGTACGGCCACGTCAACAACGTGGTCTTCCTCCGCTACCTGGAGGAAGCCCGTATCGACTTCCTGTTCCGTCCGGAGAAGGACTTCCAGCAGGGGTCCGTGGTGGCGCGCCACGAGATCGACTACAAGCGGCAGCTCGTCCACCGGCACACGCCCGTGGACATCGAGCTGTGGGTCACGAACATCAGGGCGGCGTCCTTCACCATCTCCTATGAGGTGAAGGACGACGACGTGGTCTATGTGCGGGCGTCCACCGTCATCGTGCCGTTCGACTTCGCGACGCAACGGCCGCGCCGGATCACCGCCGAGGAGCGCCTCTTCCTCGAGGAGTACCAGGACGACGACGCCGAGAAGGCCGTCGCCGCATGACGGTGCTCCATCTCGCCGACGAGGGGGAGGCCGCGGATCTCGCGGCCTTCCTCTCCCGGCTGCTCCACTACGACCGCGGAGCGGCGGTGCGACTGCAGGCGGCCGGCACCGCGCTCGCCGTCTTCGGACGGCCGCCGTCCTTCGAGGTGCTCGCGATCCGCGCGGTGCGGCTCGCGAAACCCTACGAGGACGGCCTCGACGTCACGCTGGACGTGACGGTGTCGGCGGGCGAGCTGCTGGAGTCCGTGGCCGAGAGCGCCGCCACGGCCGGCGTCCCGGCAGCGGTCACCGGGCCGCCGTGGGCCGGCGTGCTGCCGCCGCGCGGCGGCTGGCGGCCCGAGGCGGGCCTGCCCGCGCCGGACACGCTGCGGGCGGCGGTCGGTTCGGCCGTCGCCGAATTCCGCTCACGCACCGAGGAACTGGCGGCCGAACTGCGAACCCGTGCGGAAGTCGACCGGATCGGACGGGAGATCTGGTCCCGGACGATCGGGGACACCGCGCTTCCCGTGCGGGCCGTGCACGCGGCCCAGTCGCTCGGCTTCCTCCGGCCCGCGGCCGCGCCGGGCGACCTGGCGCTGCTCTCGCTCGGCGCGTGGCTGCGGCTGCGCACCCCTTACGGGTCCGTCGCGGTGCGGCGCGCGGGGCGGCTGGGAACGCTCGACGTCAGCGTGCGCTGACACCCCTTCGACCTCGACGTCAGCGTGCGCTGACGCGCTTCGACGCCGTCCGACACGGTTCGATGCCGTGCCCGACGCCGTCGTTTCTGTGCGCCGCGCCCGCGTCTCGTCGTCGGCGCCTACTCCGGGGTGTTCACCATCGACGCCGCCGCGTACGTCAGGTACTTCCACAGCGTGTACTCGTGCTCCTCCGACAGGCCGAGCTCGTCCACCGCGACCCGCATGTGCTTCAGCCACGCGTCGTGCGCCGCCCGGTCCACGGCGAAGGGGGCGTGCCGCATGCGCAGCCGCGGGTGACCGCGCTGCTCGCTGTACGTCGTCGGGCCGCCCCAGTACTGCATGAGGAACAGCGCGAAGCGCTCCTCGGCCGGGCCCAGGTCCTCCTCCGGGTACATGGGCCGCAGCAGCGGGTCCTCGGCGACCCCCTGGTAGAAACGGTGGACCAGTCGGCGGAAGGTCTCCTCCCCGCCGACCTGCTCGTAGAAGGTCTGCTCCTGAAGCGTGCCGCGCCGAATCTCTGTCACGCCTCCCATGGTCTCAGACGGCGCGACGGAGGACTCGAGGCGTAGGACCACCCCCACGGGTGCTCGCTTCCGGGGGCCGCGCGCCGCACAGTGGAGTCATGGGCGCCCACGATCCCGACCCCGCCGACGCGGCCGCTCTCGCCGCCTCCGCTCGGGCCCTGCTGGTGCGGGAGATCGAGGCGAGCGGAGCGTTCGCCGGGGATCCGCGATGGCGGGAGGCCTTCACTGCGGTGCCGCGCCATCTCTTCGTGCCGTACTACTACGTCGCCGGCGCCGGCGGCTACGAGCGGCGCTGGGGCGAGAGTCCCGACCGGCGCGCCAGGGAGCGCTGGATGCGGGGCGCGTACGAGGACACCCCGCTGGCGACCCGACTGCGCGACGGGGTGCTGCTCACGTCCAGCAGCCAGCCCTCGCTGATGGCGCTCATGCTGACCGAGCTGCGCGTCGAGGACGGCGACCGGGTCCTGGAGATCGGCGCGGGCACGGGGTACAACGCGGCGCTGCTGTCGTACCGGCTCGGCGAGGAGAACGTCACCACCGTCGACCTGGATCCGGAGATCACCGAGTCCGCCCGTCGGCATCTCGCGGACGCCGGGTACCGGCCCGCCGTCGTCACCGGGGACGGGGCGCGAGGGGTCTCCGAACGCGCCCCCTTCGACCGGATCATCGCGACCTGCACGCTGGCGTCCGTGCCGCGCGCCTGGCTCGCCCAGTGCGCCCCCGGGGCCCTGATCCTCGCGCCGCTCGCCACCGGGCTGATCGCTCTGACGGTACGGGACGCCGGACACGCGGAGGGACGCTTCCTGCACACCCCGGCGTACTTCGTGCCGCTGCGCGGGTCGGACCGGCCCGACCCGGAGCCGGTGGCCTTCTCGGGGGCGCCCCGCAGGGCCAGGGAGAGCGACCGGTTCCGCTTCCTGCTGACCCTGACCCGCGAAGCCCTCGACCCGCAGGAGGCGTACTCCCTGTGGGAGCGCGAGGGCATGCCGGGTCGGGAGCGTTACGGAGTCACGGTCGGCGACGGGCACGCGTGGGCGTGGCTCGACGATCCGGAGGGCCCGTACGCCTGGCCGCTGCCGGGTGCGCAGGGCCTCGACCCGATCGAGCGTCGACCCGACCGCCGCCCTGACCGCCGTCCCGATCGCTAGAACGAGCGGAACGGCACGGCGGCAGGACGGCACGACCACAGGACGGCAGGACCACGTGGACGGCAGGACCACGTGGACGGCCCGGCCGGTGTCTCCGTCAGCCGGTCGCCCTCGGTCCGGTCGCCTTCCGTGCGGTCGCCGTCCGTCCTGTCGCCGTCAGCCGCGGCGGACGGTGATCGTCGTCCAGGCGCCCACGTGGACCTGGTCGCCGTCCTGCAGCGGCACCGGGACGAACGGCTGGATCGGCTCCTCCGAGCCGTTGACGGTCGTGCCGTTCGTCGAGTTCTGGTCGACGACGGCCCAGCTGCCGTCGGGCTGCTGGACCAGCACCGCGTGCTGGTGCGAGACGCCCGGGTCCTCCGGCGGCACCGACAGGTCTATGTCGGGGGTCTCGCCGGTGGAATGACGGCGGCGGCCGATGGTGATCTGGTTGCCGGTGAGCGTGCGCTGCTGCTCGGGCGAGTACGCGGGCAGGTTCAGCCCCGCGGCCTCCGGACCCGAGCGGTGCATCATCGCCATGAAGTACGAGCGGTCCGGGCCGATCGTCGCCGTCCAGGTCGCCGGCTGCTGCGAGTACGCCGGGTTGGGCGGGGGCGGGGCCTGGGTGGCGCCGGTCTGCGGGTAGCCGTAGCCACCGCCTCCCTGGGGCGCGCCCTGACTCCTCGGGTCTCCCTGGCCGGGGCCCGTGTGCGACGGGGGAGAGATCACCCAGTCGTCGTCACCGCCGCCGCCGAAGGGCCGGCCGCCGGGCTGCTGCCGGCCGGTCTCCTGCGGGTAGCCGGGCGGGGACGTCGGGCCGGACGGCTGGTAGGCCTGCGGAGCTCCGGGACCACCCGGGCCGCCGGGGCCGCCCGGACCACCATGACCTGCGGGACCGCCCTGGCCCGGGAATCCGCCGGTCGTGGGCGCCGGCCCGGGAGGGCCAGGCCGCGAGGGCTCGCCGCCGAAGCCCGAAGGGCCGCCGTCACCGGGGCGGGCCGGGCCGGGCGGACGGCCGCCGGGGCCGGAGGGCTCGCGTCCGAAGGGGTCGCCGGACGGGCCGGTGGGCTCGCGTCCGAAGGGATCGGCGGACTGCCCGCCCTGCTCACGCCGGTACGGGCCCGAAGGCTGCCCGAAGGGATCGCCGGCCGGGCCGGGCGGACGGCCGCCGGGACCGGAGGGCTCGCGTCCGAAGGGGTCGCCGGACGGGCCGGAGGGCTCGCGTCCGAAGGGATCGCCGCCCGGAGCGGTGGGGGGGCCGCCGAAGGCGCCCGCCGGGGGACCGCCGGCCGGACCGGAGCCGCCACCGGGCCTGCCCGGAGCGCCCGGGCCGCCCGGCTCACGTCCGAACGGGCCGCCGGCCTGTCCCGCGGGGCCGCCCACGCCGCCGGGACCGCCCTGCCGTCCCGACGGCTCGCCGCCGAACGGCGGACCCGAGGGAATCGGTTCCGCGGGACGGTTCACCTGCGACGGGCGGGAACCCTGGTACTCGAAGGAGTCGCCGCCCCCGTACGACGGCGGTGGCTGGAAACGCCCGCCGGGACCCTGACCGCCGGGACCGCCCGGACCGCCGGGACCGGCTCCGCCGGGGCCCATGGGCCCGGGGCCACCCGGGCCCGGGCCCGGAGTGCGGGGGGCGGCCGGGGTGTACGAGGTCGCCGTGTTGGTGAGGAAGTTCCACCGGCACTCCTCGCAGAAGGGCGCGCCGCCCTCTCGGGGCGTGCGGCACTGCGGGCAGAGCTCGGACTCGTGACCGGGCGCCGAGGACAGATGGCGACCGTCGGGCCGGCCGCCGCCCTGACCGGGCGGGGGCGGCGGGAAGCCGTAGCCGCCGCCCGCGGCGGGGGGCGGCGGGGGCGGAGGCACGGCACCGGCCATGCGGTGACCGCAGACCTCGCACCAGTCGTCGGAACCCGACTGGTGTCCGTTCGGGCAGGTCGGCATGTCGGCGCGTCCCCCTCTCTTCTTCGGTGTCCCGGAAGCCTTTCGGCGCCCCGGGAGCTCGTTCAGGTCACTTCTTTACACGAACAGTCTTTGTGGACCGGGTCTCGAGCGTCATCTCGTCGGCGTCCGCGACCTTCGCCTTCAGTCGCACAGTACCTGTCGTGGCGTCGACCACGTCCACCACCTTCGCAAGCAGTTTCGCAGTATCCGCGTTCCCCGAGACGCTCGCGAGCTGGACAGCACGCCCCAGTTTGGCCGTCGCCCCATCCATATCGCCTGCTTTGCGAAGGTCGAGACCTTGTTGGATGACCTGTGCCAGTTCGGCCTGGCCGGTGTAGTGGGCGACCTGGGGGTTGATCGACGTGGAGGCGGCCATGTCGTCGGTCCAGACGGCCTTCACGAGCCCCTGCGCGCCCAGGTTCCGGACACTGCCCCCGGTCTCCGGGATCACCAGCGAGACCCGTGCGGCGAGCATCTCCTGGCCGACGTTCGCCGCCGGGACCTCGACGCACACGTGGTAGTCACGGGACTCGTCGCCCCAGGAACCGGTGGGGTAGTCGCCCGCGCGCGGGCCCGCTTCCGTACGGCGTCCGGTCAGCTCCTCGACCGTCGGGGCGACCTGCTTGACGAACCTGACGGCGGTGCCGACCGGGGTCCAGAGCCGCAGCGCGACGTCCGCGACCTCCTTGCCCATCGCCGTCTCCATCATCTGCGTGAAGTCGGCGGCGAGGCCGGCCGGGTCGGCGACGATGTCGGCGGTGCCGAGCAGGGCCGACGCGATCCCTGTGACTTCTTTCACTTCCCAGTCGGTGCCCACGCCGCGTGCGTCACAGGTGAAGCGCCCGGCGCAGTCGTCGAGGGCGGCCTTCAGGTCCTGCGGCGACTCGTGCTCGTTGCGGCCGTCGGTCAGCAGGATGCCGTGCCGGATGGCGACGTCCGCGGTGGACAGCAGCCGGTCCGCCAGCCGCAGCCAGGTGCCGATCGCGGTGCCGCCGCCCGCGCTCAGCCGGCGCAGCGCCTGCTTGGCCTGCGCGCGGGTGGTGGCGTCGGCGACCGCGAGGCGGCCCCCGCCGGGGTAGACCTCCCTGGCGACGTGCGTGCCGTCGACCACCGAGAAGTGCACCCCGTCGCGCAGGGTGTCGACGGCGGCGGCGGTGGCGTCGCGGGCGTTGCGCATCTTGGTCGGCGGGTAGTCCATCGAGCCGGAGCAGTCCACCATGATCACCACGGCGGCGGACGGGCCCTGACTCGGCGAGTAGAGGTGCGGCGAGGCCACGGCGCTGCCCACCGTGCCGCCGCCGGTGGCGGTCACCGTCACGATCGCGTTGACCTCGCGGCCGCCTTCCGGCAGGTACTCGTTCTGATAGACGTCCACCGAGAACTGCGGCACGTTCGACTTCGAGAAATTGGCCATGCCTACTCAAATCCCCCTCGGAAACCCCACATCGGTGGGGCGATGTCTGGGCACGGACCGGTCCCCTCCGGTCCGCACGCGTGCTTCCCCGTGATTGCCGTGGTCGCCGTGAATCCCGGGGTTCGCGTGCTGCCCGTGATTACCGGTTTCCCGTAGTTCGTTCTGCGGCCTCAGGCCGATCCTGCCCCCTGCACGGGGGCGGGGAACGGCACGACGGCCACTGTTACGTTGTCGTGGCCCCCGCCGTCCAGGGCGTGGCCGACCAGTACGCGCGCACTGTGCAGGGGCCGGGCCGAGGCGTCCGGCGGGACGACGCCCGCCATCTCCTCCGCGGCCTCGGCGTAGTTCCACAGGCCGTCCGTGCACACCACCACCACACCAGGGCGGTCCGGCTTGAAGGAAGCCGTGTGCGGCTCGAGTTCGTAGGCGTCGGCGCCGAGCCAGCCGGTGATGGCGTGGGCGCGCTCGTCGGCGTAGGCCTCCGCCTCGTTCATCAGGCCCGCGGCGACCATCTGCGCGGCCCAGGAGTCGTCCTCGGTGAGGCGGGCCGGGGGCGAACTGCGGTCCGCCGGGACCCAGTAGGCGCGGCTGTCGCCGACCCATCCGACGACCAGCAGCCCGGCGGTGACCACCGAGCCCACCAGGGTGCAGGCGGGGGCGTTCTGGTGCGGGGCGTGCTCGCGGGCCGTGGCCGGTTCCTCGGCCAGCGCGTTGACCGCGTGCGAGGCGGCGACGATCGCCTCGTGCATGGCCTGTTGGGGGTGCGTGCCCCGCGGCAGGGCGGCCAGCAGCGTCTCGCTCGCCGCCCTCGACGCGGCGAGGGAGGCGTCGTCCGGGCGGGTGGCGGAGGACACGCCGTCGCAGACGATCGCCACGAGCGCCGGGGAGCCGTCGGGCAGGGCGGCGCAGCCGAGGCCGAAGGCGTCCTCGTTGCGATGGTGGCGCAGGCCGCGGTCGCTGACGGCGGCGATCGGGCCCGACTCCAGTTCCATGTGGTCGCGTTCGCGCGGCTGGGCGTGGCCGCAGTTCTCGCAGTAGCCGTCGTCGTCGACCCGGCCCGCACGGCAGGCCACGCACACCTTCGCGCTCTCCGCCGCGACGGCGGCCTCGGCCGCGACCCGCGGGTCCGGCGCCTGCAGGGCGTACTCGTCCGGCTCCGCGGGCCGGTCGAACCGGACACCGGAAACGCCGGGAGCGCCGGGGACGTCAGCCGCACCCTGGACGCCCGAGACGCCGGGAGCTCCGGAGACATCGGAAACACCGGAAACACCGGAAACGTCGGGAGCGCCGGAGACGTCGGCCGTACCCGGGTCGCCGGGAACACCGGAAACGCCGGAAACAGCGGGGGCGCCGGGGGCCGCGGGGGCGCCGGGGGGCGTCTCCTGGGCTCGCCGGTCCTCCCCGGCCTCGCGGACCGCGCCCGAGGTCTGCGAAGGAGCCGGCAGGGCCGAGCCGTTCATCGTCAGGGTCGGGTGGTCGTCCGGGCTCGGCGGCACGACGGACAGGTCGTATCCGCACGCACCGCAGAAACGGTCACCCGCGTCGAGCGGCTCCGCGCAGCTCGGACACGTCGGCAGGGCGGCCTGCCGGGGCATCTGCGACATCAACTACACCCACGTCCGGGGGCGGTAACGATTGGCACGTTCCACCAGGTCGACTCTCTCCTCACCGCCGGTCGCCAGCCGGGCCAGCGTGCGGTACGAACGCTCCAGTCCGAAGCGCAGCCCCCGTTCGTCCAGTCGGCTGCCGAGCAGCACCCGGGCGGCGGGACCGGCGCCCTGGCCTCCGGAGAGTATCCAGTCGAGGGCGCAGCCGAGGACTTCGGCGGACAGCTGCTCGCGCCGCGTCGGGTCCAGACCGTACGCGTCCAGCGCCTCGACCTGGGCCGCTGCGGCGGTGAGATCCTCCAGGAAGGGTACGTCGGAGGCGGCGGCGGTCCGCTGCCGGAGCCTCGCGCGCACGGCGGCCACCCGGGCCGCGGTGTAGTGGATGGAGGACTCGGGCACCGACTCCAGCGTCCGTACGGCGCCGGCCCGGTCGCCGGCCGCGAGCTGCACGCGGGCGAGCCCGAACGCCGAGCTCACATAGCTCGGGTCGGTCGTCCACACCAGCCGGTAGTACTCGGCGGCGTTGTCCAGCTGTCCCAGCACCTCCGCGCACAGGCCGAGCGCCAGCTTCGGCGTGGTCTCGCCGGGGAAGGCGTCGTAGATCGCGTCGAAGGCCAGCGCGGCGCCCTCGTGGTCGCCGGTGACCAGCGAGGCCATGCCCCGGTACCAGACCACCCGCCAGTCGTCGGGCCGTTCGCCCTCCAGTTTCGCCAGCGACATGAGGGCCGCCTGGTGGTCGCCGTTCTCCAGCCAGGCGCGGATCTGCCGCAGCCGGGTCTCGACCGACGGCGCCGGCGCGGCCGCGAGGGCCGTGATCAGTTCGCCCGGCGCGGACGCCAGCAGGCCCGCGAGGAAACCCGCGTTGGGGTCGGCGGGGTCGACATGGGGGGCGGGCAGCGCGAGGGCCGCGGCGGGCGCGGGAACGGCCCTGACGAGGCCCGGGGCGACGACCGGCGTGATCGGCGCGCCGGGCGCGCTCGCGCCGCCCGCGGCCGGCAGCGCGGCGCCGGCCGCGACCGGAGACGCCGTGCCCGCGAGGGCGAGAACGGCGCCGCCCGGCGGCGCGGAGGACGAACCGGCCGTGGCGGCGGGAACGCCAGGAGCGGCGGCGAGGGCGGGCGGGTGACCGGCGCCGCCGGCCGTCGCCGTCGTGGACCGTGAGCTCCCGAACAGCCTGCGGGACGTCACGGCGACGCGCGCGCCCAGTTGTGACACCTCCCCGTCCAGTCTCGGGAACAGCTCGGTGTCCGTGACCTTGACCTCGGGGCCGAACAGCGTCGACAGGGCGGGCCGCGCCCGGCCGCTCTGCAGGGAGACGACCTCGCGCAGCACACCCGTCAGCTGCTCCGCCATCTCCTGGGCGGAGGCGAACCTGCGGTCCGGGTCGGGGTCCGTGGCGCGGACCAGGAACCGGTAGAAGGACTCGTACTGCCGGAAGACCTCGATGTTGTCGGGGTCGGGCAGCGAGTCCGCGAAGACGGTCGTGTAGCCCTGGAAGTCGAAGGTCAGCACGGCGAGCGTGCGGCCCACCGTGTACAGGTCTGAGGCGACTGACGGGCCGACCTCGGCGACCTCCGGCGCCTGGTAGCCGATCGTGCCGTAGATGGCCGACTCGTCGTCGTCCATGCGCCTGACCGCGCCCATGTCGATCAGCTTGAGCTCGTCCTGGCTCTGGATCGCGTTGTCGACCTTGAAGTCGCAGTACAGCAGGTTGCGGCTGTGCAGATGGCCGAGCGCCTCCAGCGCCTCGATGCCGTACGCGCAGGCCTGCTCGACGGGGAGCGGGTCCCGCTTGCCCTGCGCCGTGCGGCGGTCGTTGGCGATCTCCTTGAGGGACTTGCCGCCGATGTACTCCATGACGATGTAGCCGTCGAGGGAGCCGGTGCGCTGGTCGAGGTGTTCGACGAAGCTGTAGATCCGCACGATGCTGGCGTGCTCGATCTCGGCGAGGAAGCGCCGCTCGGAGATGGCCGCGGCCATCGCGTCCTGGTCGCCGGTGTCCAGCAGGCCCTTCAGGACGACCCAGCGGTCGCCCACCGGACGGTCGATGGCCAGGTAGATCCAGCCGAGGCCGCCGTGCGCGAGGCAGCCCACGACCTCGTACTGGCCGTGCACGACGTCGCCGGCCTTCAGCTTCGGAGCGAAGGAGTACGGGTGGCCGCACTTGGTGCAGAAGCCCTCGGTGCGGCCCTCCCGCTCGCCGCGCGAACGGCCCACCGGAGCGCCGCAGTCGGAGCGCGAGCAGAACCGCTTGCGCTCGGGCACCTCGGGGTTCTCCAGCACCATCGAGCGCGGGTCCGGCTTCGGCACCTGCGGCACCATGACCAGTCCGGCGCCCAGCCGGGCCCGCCCCGAGGAGCTCGACGTCGAGCCGGAGCTGCGCACCGACACCGACCGGCCGGTCGACGTGCCCGAGAGGGAACGCGACAGCCGCCCGGACACCGAGCGGCGGGACTTCGCCGACTGCGACGTCGTACGGGAGCTGCGCGCGCTCTCACGCGAACTGGAACTGCCCGACGAGCCCTTGCCGCCGCCGGTCACCCCGGTCGGCGGCGAGCCCACCAGACCCTCCCCGGAGGAGGGGCCCCCGGACGCCACGACGGGGGCCAGACCGCAGGTGTCGCAGTACAGCTCGCCGCCGCCCACGTCCTCGTACGATCCCTCGCAGCCCGGCCGCTGACACGCCTGCCCTGCCTGACTCATGGCTACTGCTCCCCCCTGTGGTCCTGAGGCCCGCCCTGCTCCGGCACGCGTGGCGCGCTGAGCAGTTCGGCGGCCGCCTGCTGGAAGCGCAGGACGGCTTGTTCGGCGACGCGCAGATCGCAGGGCGCGCTCCACAGCATGCGCCGCGCCGCGTCGTAGCGCTCGATGAGGAACGGGTCCTCGGCGAGCCCGTGACGGGCGACCTTCGCCTTGTACGCGTCGAGACGGCCGCGCAGCTCCGCGCGGACCGCCAGCGGCTGGGTGACCGCGCCCAACGACTCGCGGGCGCGCAGCAGTTCGTCCTCCGCCTTCTGCTCCAGGGACTCCAGGAGCGGGGACAGACGGTGCCACTGGGCATGGCGGCGGTACTCGGCGGCCGTCGCGAGCTGCTCCTGCAGCACGGTCGGCGGGCCGCTGACCACCGGCACCTCGATGGCGGCGATCTTCGCCAGCACCTCGCCGCGCGCGGCGCGCGCCTCGGCGAGGGTGCGGTCGGCGCGACTGAGGACGTCCCGCAGCCGCACCAGCCGCTGCTCGGCGTCCTGGCGGACCGTCAGGACGGCGTCGATCTCCCTGCGCACGTCGTCCAGGGCGCGGGCCTCACGGTCGTACACCGTGGTGTCGGGACGACCGCCGCCCGGCGCCGAACTGCCCTGCGTCGGCGTCCAGTACGCGAGGGGGTCCGACACCACCTGTTCGCGCAGGGCGGTCAGCGTGTGCGTGATGCGCTCCAGGTCGTCGCCCGCCGGGTGCTCGCCGGGACGGACGCCGACGGAGTGCGCCAGCCGGCGGGTGCGCTGGAGCTCCGCGGCCAGTAAATCTATCCGGGCGGGCAGCGCCGACCACACCGCGTCGGCGGCCACGACCATGTCCAGCGACGACGCGTACAGCTCGTTCATCCGGTCGACGAGCGTCGTCAGCGAGAAGCTCTGGCTGAGCTTGCCCGCGCCGTGCAGCGTCGGCGCGTTGGCGCTCGCACCCGCCAGGGAACCGGCGACGGTGACGGACTCGCCGCGCAGCAGCTCCGTCAGCTCCACCAGGTCCTCACGGCTGGACCAGCGGCGACGCGAGCGGATCTCGCGGGCGCCGCGCAGGGCGGCCGTGTACGCGTCGAAGTACGCCCACAGCAGGGTGATCGACGCCTCCGCGGACGCCCAGCGCTCCTTGGTGACGCCGGTGAGCTCGGCGCCTTCCAGGAGCCTGCGGCCCGCGTGGTCCTGCAGGGCGAGGAGCGAGGTCTCGATCGCCTCGTGTTCCGCGCCGAGCCGCGCCAGCGCACGGTCGACCTCGTCCCGGTCCATGACCGGCCCGGGGGGTCCCGTGACGCCCATCGATCACCTCTCGCTGCTGGTCGGTCCGCTGATCTGTCTGCCTGCCCTGCCCGCCGGCCCCGCTCGTACCGTCGGTCCCGCCTGTCCCGCTCGTGCCGGCCGGCCCGCCCGTCGGCGGTCGCTGCGGCGTGCCGCCGGCGGTGGCCGTCAGCTCGTGCGCAGGTACTGCGGCGGTGTGGGCGGCCTCGAGGTGGCCGCGTCACCGCCCAGTGTGGCCGACAGCCACTTGTCGTACGACGTCTGCCAGCCGCTCGCGCTGTACGACACCAGGATCTGGTTGACCCGGCGCACCAGATCGCTCGCGCTGCTCTTCATCGCCACGCCGTAGTACTCGGTCGTGAACGGCGCGCCCTTGAGCTCCACCGTCGGGTCCTGAGCGGCCTGACTGGCCGCGAGCGCACCGTCGGTGACCACCGCGTCCGCCTCGCCGAGCTGCAACCGCACCAGGCAGTCGAGCTGGTTGGGGACGGCGGCGATCGTGGCGCCGGCGGCGAGCTTGCCGGCCTTCTGGTCGTCGGTCAGCCTGGTGTAGGCCGTCGAGCCGGCCGCCGCGCAGATCTTCTTCTTCGCCAGCGTGGCGTCGTAGCCGTCCACGGACGAGGACTTGGGGGCGAGGACCTGCTGGCCGGTCTTGAAGTACGGCGCGGAGAACGCGACGTCGCCGAGCCGGCTGCAGGAGATCGTCATCGTGCGCACCACCATGTCGACCCGGCCCTCCTGGATGGCCGGGATGCGCTGGTTGGTCGGGATGGCCTTGAACTGGACCGCGTTCGGGTCGCCGAGGATGTCCTGCGCGATCCGGTGGACCAGGTCGATGTCGAAGCCCTCGAGCTCCGCCACGGAGTTGTTGGGGTCGCGGTAGCCCCAGCGGTAGCTGTTCTGGTCGACGCCGACGATCAGCTTGCGCTTCTCGCCCTGCCGGGCCTTGATCGCGGCGATGGTCGCACCGTCCGCGCTCGACGGGGCCAGCGTCTGCTTCTCCGGGTCGGTGCAGCCGGCGTCGGCCGCCGCAGCGCCCGAAGCGAGGCCCCGCCCGCCCTGGCCGGCTCCCGTGTCGGAGACCGGTCCTGAGCCGGCCGACGGCAGCAGCAGCACGAAGGCCAGCGCGAGGGCGCACAGGCCTGCCATCGCGCCTACGCCGCCCCAGCCCTTCAGGCCCGCCCGCACCCGTCGCACAAGCATCGTCACGCCCCCCATCACCGGTACTCCGACAGTCTGCGGCCGATGCCGAGGACCGCGCCCGCCGCGCCCAGGACGGCGAGCACGGCGGCGCCGACCGCCAGCCCCGTCATCGCGTCCAGACCGCCGCTCGCCGCCTTCCGGAACTCGAGCCGCTCGTGCTCCAGCGCCGTGGCGAGATTGTCGTCGACGCTGTCGAAGCACGCGCCGGTCGCGTCCTTCCCGCCGATCACCAGGGCCAGCGCCTGCTCGTAGTTGCCGTTGTCGTCCTGCGCGCGGGCCGCGGCGTGGCGCTTCTTCCACTCCGTCATGTTGCTCTCGGCCGAGGCGACCGGCTTCTCGCCGGACTCGTCGTCGGCGAGCTTCGCCGCCCGGGCGAGACCCTTGCCGAGGTCGGCCATGTCGGTGGTGAAGTCGTGGTCGTACTTGTCGAGCGTCACGTCCTTGCCGTCGGCCGTCACCTTCACCGTCTCGGCACCGCGCGCCACCAGGGTGAGGTTCTCGTTGCCCCGGGCCTTCAGGGAGGCGATCCGCGCGTCGTGCAGCACGTTCAGCGAGCGGACGCCGTGTTCGTAGGAGTCGTCGAGCCCCGCGCGGGCCACACTGTGCCCGACCACCAGCCAGAGCAGCACGACCGTGGTGGCGGCCGTCGCGGCGACCAGGCCGTGGTTCAGGACCCGGTTCGTACGGCGGTAGTTGCGGTGCTGCGCCCAGGCCAGGCCCGCCAGCGCGACCACGCCGAGCGCGATCGCCGCCCACGGGTAGGGGGTGGCGTCGCCGTAGTCGTCCTGCAGCCGCCGGTTCTCGCTGTCGTAGAGCTCCTGGGCAGCCGGGAGCATCTCGTCCTGCATCTTCTGGTTGGCGTAGCGCAGATAGGCGCCGCCGACCGGGAAGCCCTGCCGGTTGTACGTCCGTGCGCGCTCCACCAGGCCCTTGTACTCGGGCAGCATCGTGTTCAGCTTGACGATGTACTCGTTGGAGGCGGAGTCGGGGTCGGCGCTGTTGGCGGCGTTGACGAGCTTCTCGGCCGCGTTGTCGATGTTCTCCTCGTAGCGCTGCCGGGACGTCGCCGTCTCCTGGCCGCCCGCCAGGAAGCCGCTGGAGGCTGCCGTGTTGGCGCCGGCCAGCGACCGGTAGATGTCGGCCGCGGCCGAGCTCAGCGGCTGGCTCTTGTGCAGCACGTCGTCGGCTGCGGCCGCGCGGTCGGTGGTCTGCCACGCGGTCACCGCGCCGAAGGCGAGGACGAGCAGGGCGAGGACGGCGCCGATGACCCGCAGCCGCCCGGGCTCGGTGGTCGCCGCGGCACGGGCCTTGTCGAGGCCCTCCGCGAAAGCCGTCCGGCGCGGGCCGGACGGCGTCGGCGCGGGCGCCTTGACCGGCGGTGGTGCCGTGCTGGTTGCCGGATCTGCCACTGTTCGACCTCCCCCATGGTCATCTCCCGCCGGTCAGTATCCCTGGCGGGAACCGTACTGCGCACCGGCCTTCACTGGATCTTGATCAGATCGCAGCTACCCCTGACCATGAATACGCCTGGGGCGGGTGTTCGGTTCCTTCCCGGGGGTATGCGCCGGTTTCGGTGCGGGGGGCGTCGTGGCTGGTCGCGCGCCCCCGCGGCGGAGCCACGGCCCGCGCCCCCGCGACGCCGCCCGCGCCCCCGCCGCACAGCCCGCGCCCCCGCCGGGGGAGGCTCAGCCTTCGAAGAAGGCGCGCGTCCTGTCCTGCGCCGCCACCTCCGCTCCCGTCCGGTCCATGCCCAGCAGTGCCGCCCCCAGCACCGGCCGTGCCCGCACCACGCGCGCGACGGCCTTCGGGGCCCGCGCGGCGAGCAGCTCCCGGACACGGTCGTCCAACTGCCCGTGCCCCGCGGTCAGGACGCCGCCGCCCAGCAGCACCGGCGTCTCCTCCGCCAGCAGATCCAGCCGGGAGAGGGCCACCGCCGCCATCGTCACCACCTCCTGGGCCAGCCGGTCGACGATCGTGCGCGCCACCGGGTCGCCCCCCGCCGCCGTCGCGAAGAGGACCGGGGTCAGCTCGTGGCGGCGGGACGCCGGGACGCGCTCCAGGTGCAGGGCCTCGATCAGCGCGTACATGGACGGGAGCCCGAAGTGGGCCGGGAGCGCACGCGCCAGGTCCGTCGGCTCGCCCCTGCCGTCCGCCGCCCGGGCCGCGTGCCAGAGGGCCTCCTCGGCCAGGCCCCAGCCGCCGCCCCAGTCGCCGGACACCCGGCCCAGGGCGGGGAAGCGGGCGGTGCGGCCGTCGGGGCGCATGCCCACGCAGTTGATGCCGGCGCCGCAGACCACGGCCACGCCCCGGGGCTCGGCCACGCCCGCCCGCAGGATCGCGAACGTGTCGTTGCGGACGTCGACCGACGCGCCCCACGCGCGCGCGTGCAGCGCCGCCGACAGCTCCTCCTCCTCCACGGGCAGGTCCGCGTTGGCCAGACAGGCCGAGACATGGGCCGCCGCCGTCACCCCGGCCGCCCCGTACGCGCGCGTGACGGTCTCGGCGAGGGCGTCCATCGCCGCCGTCACGCCCACCGCGGGAGGACGGAAGCCGTCGCCGCGGGCCGTGGCGAGGACCTCCCCGTCGGCCGCGACCACCGCGACGTCGGTCTTGCTGTTGCCCGCGTCGATGGCGAGGACACTTGCCGTCAGGCCCACGCGAGGTGCTCCCGGTTGTGTGCGATCAGCCGGTCGGTCAGCTGCTCGGCGTACGCGAACTGGCCGATCAGGGGGTGTGCCAGCAGAGCCTTGAACACCCGGTCGCGGCCGCCGTGCAGGGCCGCCCGCAGGGCCAGGTCCTCGTAGGCCGTCACCTGCGCCGTCAGACCCGCGCAGAGCGGATCGAGCGGCGTCACCGGGAGCGGCGTCGGTCCCTTCGGGCTCACGGCCGCCTGGACCTCGATCACCGCGTCGTCCGGGAGGAAGGGCAGCGTGCCGTCGTTGCGCGTGTTCACCACCTGGTAGGGGCTGCCCGTCCCGGTCAGCAGCGCCGCGGCCAGGTCGACCGCGGCCTCCGAGTAGTAGGCGCCGCCGCGCTTGGCGAGCAGCTCCGGCTTCTCGTCCAGCGCGGGATCGGCGTACAGCGACAGCAGCCGGCGTTCCATCTCCGCCACTTCGGAGGCCCGCGAGGGCTTGGTGCGCAGCTCGCGGACGACCTCGTCGTGCGCGTAGAAGTAGCGCAGGTAGTAGGACGGGACCAGACCGAGGCGGTCCAGGAGCGGGCGGGGCAGCCTGAGGTCGGCGGCGATGGCGTCGCCGTGGCCGGCCAGCAGGCGGGGCAGGACGTCCTCGCCCTCGGGCCCGTGCAGCCGCACCCCGGTCTCCCAGGTGAGGTGGTTGAGGCCCACGTGGTCCAGGTGGACGTCCGCGGGGGCGACGTCGAGCAGCGCGGCGAACTTGCGCTGGAGCCCGATCGCCACGTTGCACAGGCCGACGGCCTTGTGGCCGGCCTGGAGCAGCGCGCGGGTGACGATGCCGACCGGGTTGGTGAAGTCGATGATCCAGGCGTCCGGGTTCGTCCGGCGGACCCGCTCGGCGATGTCCAGGACCACCGGGACCGTGCGCAGCGCCTTCGCCAGGCCGCCCGCGCCGGTCGTCTCCTGGCCGACGCAGCCGCACTCCAGCGGCCAGGTCTCGTCCTGCTCACGGGCCGCCTGGCCGCCGACGCGGAGCTGGAGCAGCACGGCGTCGGCGCCTTCGACGGCCCGGTCGAGGTCGTTCGTCGTCACGATCGTGCCGGGGTGGCCCTGGCGGGCGAGGATGCGCCGGGCCAGGGCGCCCACCAGTTCCAGGCGTTCGGCCGACGGGTCGACGAGGACCAGTTCCTCGACGGGCAGCGTGTCGCGCAACCGGGCGAAGCCGTCGATCAGTTCGGGGGTGTAGGTCGAGCCGCCGCCGACCACGGTGAGTTTCACTGGGAGCCGCCTCGCTTCGCTGTGCCGGGGTCGGGGATCATCGGCCGGGGGTACGGGGGTTGTCCCCCGTGAAGACTGCGCATGCCTTGTTAACCCTTCACTCCGGTGAGGGTGACACCTTCGACGAACGCCTTCTGCGCGAAGAAGAACACGAGGATCACGGGGGCCATGACCAGCACGGTGGCCGCCATGGTGAGGTTCCAGTCGGTGTGGTGCGCTCCCTTGAAGGACTCCAGGGCGTAGGAGAGGGTCCACGCGTCCGGGTTCTCGGAGGCGTAGATCTGCGGGCCGAAGTAGTCGTTCCAGGCGGCGAAGAACTGGAAGAGGGCCACGGCGGCGATGCCGGGCTTCGCCATCGGCAGGACGACCTTCAGCAGGGTGCGCAGGTCGCCGCAGCCGTCCACCTTCGCCGCGTCCAGGTACTCGTTCGGGATGGTCAGCAGGAACTGGCGCAGCAGGAAGATCGAGAACGCGTCGCCGAACGCCAGCGGGATGATCAACGGCCACAGGGTGCCGGACAGGTCGAGCTGCTTGGCCCAGAACAGGTACATCGGGATGACGACCACCTGCGGGGGCAGCATCATCATCGAGATCACCAGCATGAGCGTCAGGTTCCGGCCCCGGAAGCGGAACTTGGCCAGCGCGTAGGCGACCGGGATCGACGACACCACGGTGAGGACGGTGCCGAGGCCGGCGTAGATCAGCGTGTTCCGCCACCAGGTGAGGAAGCCCGGGGTGTCGAAGACCTTCCGGTAGTTGGCCCATTCCCAGGTGTGCGGGATCAGGTCCCGGCTGAGCGCCTGCGAGTCGCTCATCAGGGAGGTCAGGAACACGAACACGAACGGGAGGGTGAAGAAGAGCGCGGCGGCGACGCCGAGGGAGTGCACCGCGATCCACTCCAGCAGCGCTCTGCGGCGGGCGGTGCGCTCGGCGGGCGTGGCGGGCGCCGTCAACTCCGCCGGGCGGTCGAGTACTTGCGTCATGGGGTCAGTCACCTGCCTGGATGAGCCCGCCCCGGCGCCGCATCAGCAGCGCGGTGAACGCCATCGACAGGGCGAACAGGACGAGGGCCACGACGCACGCCGAGCCGTAGTCGAAGCGCTGGAAGCCGAGGTTGTAGACGAGCTGGGGGAGGGTGAGGGTGGAGTGCTCCGGGTAGCCGGGCTCGAACATGGTGCCCGCGCCCTGGATCACGCCCGAGGCGACCTTTCCGGCGACCAGGGGCTGGGTGTAGCACTGCATCGCCGCGATCACGCCGGTGACGACCGCGAACATGATGATCGGCGAGATGTTGGGCAGGGTGACGAACCGGAACCGCTGCCATGCCGAGGCGCCGTCCAGCTCAGCCGCCTCGTACTGCTCCTTCGGCACGTCGAGCAGCGCGGCCATGAAGATGACCATCAGGTCGCCGACCCCCCACAGGAACATCAGCGTGAGGGCGGGTTTGGACCAGTGCGGGTCGTTGAACCAGCCCGGCGCGGGGATGCCGATGCTCCCGAGGAGCGAGTTGACGGGTCCGGTGCCCGGGTTGAGCAGGAACGCGAACGCCATGGTCGCCGCCACCGGCGGGGCGAGGTAGGGCAGGTAGAACAGGGTGCGGAAGACTCCGGCGCCGGTCTTGATCTTCGTGATCAGCATGCCGATCCCGAGTCCGAACAGGACCCGCAGGGTCACCATGAAGACGACCAGCCACAGGGTGTTGCGCAGCGCCGGCCAGAAGAAGGGGTAGTGCTCGAAGACGTACGTCCAGTTCTGCGTGCCGCTCCAGGTCGGCGGCCGGAAGCCGTCGTAGTGCATGAACGAGAAGTAGACGGTCGAGATCATCGGGTACGCGAAGAACACCGCGAAGCCGATCAGCCAGGGCGAGAGGAAGGCGAGGGTGCGCAGGGCCGAGCGCCGGTGCTTCGCCCTCAGCGTGTGGGTCGTCGCCATCGTCACTTCGCCTGCGCGATGTCCGTGTCGATCTGCGCGGCGGCCTTCTTCAGCCCGGCCGTCAGGTCGGTGACCTTGCCGCTCTCGTAGTCGTAGCCCAGCTGCTGGATGGTCGTCAGGTAGACGCCGCCGTTGACGGAGGCCGGGGAGGTGGTGGAGTTCGGGTTCGCGGCGATGTCCAGGAACGTCTTGAACCGCGGGTCGTACTTCAGGGCGGGGGACTTCAGGGCGGCCAGGGTGGAGGGCACGTTGTGGATGGCGTTGGAGAAGGCGACGACCGCGTCCGTGTCGGTGGTCATGTACTTCACCAGTTCCCAGGCCGCGTTCTGCTTCTTGCTGGTGGCGGCGATGCCGGCGATGGTTCCGGTGATGTAGCCCTTGCCGTACCGGGCCGCCTGGTCGTCGGGGACGGGCAGCGGGGCGACGCCGATCTCGAAGGCGGGCTTGGCTTCGAGGGCCATGCCCAGGCGCCACTCGCCGTCCAGCTGCATGGCCACCTGGCCGGTGTGGAAGGGGTGCTTGGGGCCCCACTCGTCGCCGAGGCCGGCGCGGAAGGTCTCCAGCTTCTTGAACCCGCCGAGCTCGTCGACCAGCTTCTTCTGGGTGGCGAAGGCCGCAGCGACGGCCGGGTCCGTGCCGATGGTCGACTTGCCGGACGCGTCGAAGTAGGTCGGCCCGAACTGGCCCATGTAGTGCTCGGTGGTCGTCTCCCAGCCGTGGTAGTTCGGCATGAAGCCGAGCTGCTTGTACGTGGCGCCCTGGGTGATCGTCAGCTTCTTGGCGTCGGCCTCGAACTCGGACCAGGTCTTCGGCGGAGCGGTGATGCCGGCCTTCTCGAACGCCGTCCGGTTGTAGTACAGGCCGTAGGCGTCGCCGAGCAGCGGGACGGCGCACCGGTCGCCCTCGAACTGGGTGTACTCGTTCATCGCCTTCGGGAACGTCGTCGCCGGGTCGATGTTCGCCTTCTTGAAGAAGGGGTTGAGGTCGACGAGGGCGCCCGACGAGCAGAACTTGCCGACGTTGTTCGTGGTGAAGGACGAGATCACGTCGGGCGCCGTGCTGCCGCCGGCCCGCAGCGCCTGGTTGATCTTGTCGTCGGTCATGTTGCCGACGACCTTGACGTGGATGTTGGGGTGCGTCTTCTCGAAGCCGGCGACCAGCGCCTGCACGGCCTTCACCTCGTTCGGCGCGCTCCAGGCGTGCCAGAAGGTGAGGGTCGTGTCCTTCGACGCGTCGTCGCTCGCGTCGGAGGCGGACTGGCCGGTGCAGGCGGTCGTGCTCAGCAGCAGGGCGGTGGAAGCGGTGAGGGCGAAAGCCGCTTTTCGGACGACCTCGGGTATGCGTACGGGCATGGCGGAGCCTTCCAGGGGCAGGGCTGGGTGGAGGTGAGGTGAAGTGAGGTGAGAGGAAGAGGCGGAGGAGGAGTCCGCCGCGGGGTTACGGGGTTGCCGGGTTACGGACTGGCTGGCGAGGGGTGCGGGGTGTGGCTCAGCGCGAGGTGTCGAAGACCTCGTCGCGGGTGGCGGCCAGCGCGCTCTCCAACGCGCCGCGCAGCACGGGCCGTTCGGTGACGTCGCCCATGACCAGCTTCGGCCGGGACGCCGCCAGCTCCTCCAGTTCGTCCTGGACGAGGGCGCGCAGCACCTCGCCGCCGGCCGTCAGGGAGGCGCCGCTGAGGACGACGAGCTCGGGGTCGAGCACGGAGACCAGCGAGGCGAGACCGGTCGCGAGCCGGGTCGCGTAGGTCTGGAGCAGCAGTCGGTGCACGGCGGTGTCCTCGGCTGCGGCCCGCCGTACGAGCGCGGCGGCGACGTCGGCGTACGGCCCCTCGGGGACGTCGTCGATGCCGAGCTCCCGGGCCAGCCGGGGGACGGCCTGCGAGCCCGCGAGCTCCTGGTAGCCGCCGCTGTTGGCCTTGGTGACCTGACGGACCAGGGGCGCGCCCGGCACCGGCAGGAAGCCGACCTCGCCCGCGCCGCCGGTCCAGCCGCGGTGCAGCCGGCCGCCGAGGACCAGGGCGGCGCCGAGCCCGCCCTCGTTCCACAGCAGGACGAAGTCCTCGTGGCCGCGGGCCGCGCCGAGCCGCTGTTCGGCGACGGCGGCGAGGTTGACGTCGTTCTCGTACTCGACGGGCATCGGCAGGGCTGCGGCGAGTTCGTCGAGCAGCGCGGGGGAGTGCCAGCCGGGCAGGTGGGAGGCGTAGCGCAGCCGACCGGTGGTGGGGTCGAAGGCGCCGGGGGTGGCGACGACGAGCCGGCGCACGTCGTCCCGGGTGAGACCGGCGGCCTTGACTGCGCCGTCGAGGGCGTCGGCGACCTGCCGTACGACGGCCCCGGCGGTGTTCCTGCCGGGTGTGGGCACCTCGTGGGCGCCCACGGTCCGGCCGGTGATGTCGGCGACGGAGGCGAGGACGCGTTCGGGGGTGACGTCGAGCCCGGCGGCGTACGCGGCGACCGGGTTGACCGCGTAGAGCTGGGCGTTGGGGCCGGGTCGCCCCGCGGTGGTGCCGGTCGCGAGGACCAGCCCCGCGGCCTCCAGGCGGGCCAGGAGCTGCGAGGCGGTGGGCTTCGACAGGCCGGTGAGCTTGCCGATGCGGGTGCGTGACAGCGGGCCGTGCGCCAACAGGAGGTCGAGCGCGGCGCGGTCGTTCATGGCGCGCAGGACGCGCGGGGTGCCCGGCGTGCCGGCGGTTGCTGCCATGGGGTCGACACCTGCCTCTCTGAACTGCCCAGCTTCTCAAGTCCGTCGGACGCACGTCCACATCCGGTCACTGTTAGGAAAGTTTCCTATCGGTGGAAGGGAACGTAAGCCCGGGGCGAAGGGGTCGTCAAGGTGCGAAACGACAAACGCCCCCGCGGCAACGCAGTCGTTACCGGGGGAGCGCCTTGTTCGCCGTGGGCGGGAGACCCCGACGCCGTCGGAATCCCCGCCCTTGTCCCGAACGGGTGTGCTGAGCTGTTCCGAAGTGTTCCGCTACCTCGGCGAGGGGGTGGTCGTCGCCGCGCGGGGCTGGGCGATCGGCGTCGCCGCCGCCGACTGCGGGGACTCCGCGTCGGCGAACGCGGAGGGGGCCGCGACCGCCGGGGACGGGTCCGCCGGGTCCTCCGCCGCGGTGGCGGTCGCGCCGCCCACGATGCGGATGTCGGCCGCGTCGAAGGCGCGCTTGACCCGCCAGCGCAGCTCCCGCTCGACCGTCGCGGACTTGCCCGGCATGGTCTTGGCGGAGACGCGGACCACCATCGAGTCGAGCAGGACGCTGTCCAGGCCGAGGACCTCGATCGGGCTCCACAGGAGCTCGTTCCAGGGCTCTTCCTTGCTCATCTTCTCCGCGACCTCGTCGAGGGTGGCCTTCACCCTGTCCAGGTCCTCGGACGCCTTGACGGTCACGTCGACGCCTGCCGTCGCCCAGCCCTGGGAGAGATTGCCGATCCGCTTGACCTCGCCGTTGCGGACGTACCAGATCTCCCCGTTGTCGCCGCGCAGCTTGGTCACCCGCAGGCCCACCTCGATGACCTCGCCGGCGGCCACGCCCGCGTCGATCTGGTCGCCGACGCCGTACTGGTCCTCGAGGATCATGAACACGCCGGAGAGGAAGTCGGTGACCAGGTTGCGCGCGCCGAAACCGATTGCGACGCCCGCCACACCGGCCGAGGCCAGCAGCGGGGCCAGATTGATCTCGAAGGTGCCCAGCACCATCAGCGCGGCCGTGCCCATGATCAGGAAGCTCGCCACCGAGCGCAGCACCGAGCCGATCGCCTGCGAGCGCTGACGCCGCCGCTCGTTGTTGACCAGCAGCCCGCCCAGCGCCGTGCCGTCGACCGAGGCCACGGTGCGGTTCATCCGGTCGATCAGCTTGGTGATCGCCCGCTGCACCACCACTCTCAGCACCACCGCGATCACCAGGATCAGCAGCACCCGCAGACCGATCGCCAGCCAGGTCGACCAGTTCTGCTCGACCCAACTGGCCGCGTTCGTGGCGCTCTCCTGGGCGTCCTGGAGCGACGGGACCGTCACCGCGGACGGCGACTCCGAGGGAGTCGGCGTCGGCGACGCGTCGGCGGCCAGTAGGACGGCGGGCAAGGACACGGCAGGTACCTCCAGGTGCTGCACTGCTCCATCCGGTGCGGCGGTCGGGGGCGACGCGCTCGGCGAGGTCACGGAAAGGTCACCGGACGGACAGAACCACCACACTAACGGGGCATTGTGAGTGGTTCGGCGCGATCGGTGAAGGAGAGACGGTGCTCACCTGGGCTTGAACAGGCCATGATCCCGGGGAGACGACAGGGTGTGGTCGAAAACACTCCCAGCCCGTTACCGGGACATGGTGGCGCGTCCAGCGGGCGAGAGGGGACACTGACCACAGATCGTCCCGGCGCGAGCCACGCGCCGCCGACGCCCAAGGAGGCATCCGTGCCGCACGTCCTGGTCCTCAACGCGTCGTACGAACCACTCGGCGTCGTACCGCTCCGCCGCGCGCTCGTCCTCGTCCTGGAGAACAAAGCGGTCTCCCTCGAGGAATCCGGCGCCTTCCTGCACAGCGCGACCGTCACAGTCCCCGCACCCAGCGTGGTCCGGCTCAAGCGATTCGTCCGGGTCCCCTACCGTGGGCCCGTCCCGCTGACCCGTCGGGCGCTGTTCGCCCGGGACGGGGGCCGGTGCATGTACTGCGGTGGCGTCGCAACCAGCGTCGACCACGTCGTCCCGCGCAGCCGCGGGGGCAAGCACGTGTGGGACAACGTCGTGGCGTCCTGCCGCCGCTGCAACCACACCAAGGCCGACCGGCACCTCGTCGAGATCGGCTGGCGACTGCGCCACAAGCCCGCCCCGCCCTCCGGTCTCGCGTGGCGCATCATCGGCACGGGCCACCGGGATCCGCGCTGGCTGCCGTACCTGCAGCCGTACGGCGCGGACGACGCCCTGGCCAGGATCGACGGCATCTCCGCCTAGGGCCGTGGCCGCGAAGGCACGTCGTGAGCTTCGCGGCAGACCCTTCCGGTCACGGCGCCAAGGCGTGTTTCGCGTCGCCCCTGGCCGCCATGGGCGACGCGCGCCGCCCGGGTTCCGTGTGCGACCCCGGCGGTCGGCCCCGGGCTTCAGGCGGCGACGTTGTGGCTTCTCAGCAGCGCGGTGTACGCCGCTTCGGCGGCGCGCCCCTCGAGGGTTCCCGGCGGAGTGTGGGCCAGGAACGTGTGGGTGGTCCCGTGGTGCAGGACGGCTCCGCCGAACATGACGGTGACGTGGTCCGCCTCCTCCGCGAGGTCGGCGACGTCGTGCGTGGACAGCAGGACGCGCACGTCACCGGTGAGCCCGCGCAGGATGTCGCGGAACACGCGACGCTGGTAGGGGTCCATGCCGGCGGTCGGCTCGTCCAGCAACAGGACCCGGGCGCCGTGCACCAGCGCCCCGGCCACGCCGACGCGCCGCAGCTGGCCGCCGGAGAGCTGGCTCGTGCGGGCGTCGATCTTGTCGGTCAGCTCCACACGGGCCAGGGCCTTGCGGGCCTGCTTCCAGGCGTCCGTGCGGTTCATGCCCTTGAGCCAGCCGATGTAGGCGACGTACTCGCGGGCGGTGAGCGTCGGCATGGGCACGATGTCCTGCGGCATCCAGGCCACGGCCTGCCGGTACGCCGCGGTGCCGGCCGGCGCCCCGTCCAGGGCGACGCGCCCCTTCTGGGGGGCGGTCACCGAGGCCGCGAGCTTCAGCAGCGTCGACTTGCCGGCCCCGTTGGGACCGAGCAGCACGGTGAGGCCTCCCGGCAGGCTGTAGGAGAAGTCCTGCAGCACGGGCTGCTTCCAGCGCCGGTAGCCGTAGGTGCAGTTGCGGAGTTCGAGTGTCACGCTGTTTTCCTCGACGAGCGGATCTGGGCGGCGAGTCCGAGGGCGAACACCACCAGGGAGGCGGCTGCTGCGAACAGGTCGTCCGCAGGAAGCGCGATGACGCTCCACGAGCGCGGGACGTTCCCCCGGAACCCGATGACGGCGACGGTGACCAACCATCCCACGGGGAGCATCACGGCCCCCTGGCCGACCCAGGCGCGTCCGATCAGCATGAGGCCGGTCAGGAACAGGGCGTTGCGCCCTCCGGTCGTGGCCGTCCCGGTTCCCTCCAGGGCGGCGACGACGAGGCTGCACAGCACCGCGGTCGCCATGACCCCGGTGACGAGCAGGTTGTCGAGCCGGGTGACGGACCGTACTCCGGAGACCTCGGCCGCGGGCAGCCGGGACTCCAGCGTCGCCATCAGGATGGCGAACAGGGGCACGGGGACGAACAGGGCGAGCGCGACCCGGGGACTGCCGGTGATGGCCGGCAGCAGCACCGTGGTGTCCTGGACGGCGTAGAGGGCGGCGGTGAAGACGACGAGGGCGAGCGGCAGCAGCGTGTGCCCCCGCCGGGCCTTGAACCACCACCTCACGACGCGTTCGCCTGACAGGTGTCGAGCTTCTGCTTGATCCACTTGGTCTGCTCGGCCGCGGGTTCGGCCAACACGCGAGTGACGTCCGTCTTGATCTGCTTCTCCAGCTGCCGGTCCTCGGGGTTCATGCCCTCCTGCTCCCGGCGCATCTGGTAGGCCTCCGCCTGCCCGGTCTTCGTGGCGGCCCACAGCCAGGCCGAGTGCGCGGTACGGACGTCGACCTCCTTGCAGCGGAACTTCAGCGAGCGCACCACGACCTGGTACACCGCGTCGCCCCGTTGCATGGGCACGGTCAGCATCATGCGCCATTCGGTGTCCGTGGACGCCTTCTGGTGGCGGCCGTCGACGTAGCCGTCGGTGATCAGCTGAGGCTGGGCGGAGGTCGCTCCGGCGTCCCGCAGCACGCTGAGCGCCTTGGCGCTGGCGCTCTGCGCCTTGGAGAGATAGCGCTCGTTGAACTCCGGCACGCACATGCGCGGCGCGCTGCCGGTGCACGCCATCGCCACGTTCCCGGTGGTGATCGGCGGGGTGGCCGACCAGTCGGCGGTCAGCCGGTAGGCCCCGAAGGCGCCGCCCACGGCGACCGCGGCGGCGAGGGCGACCCGGAGCAGGCGCCACCCGAAGGGCAGCCAGAGGAGGAGCAGTCCGACGGCGATGCCGCCGGCCAGCAGCATCGGGGCCGCCGTCGTGACGAGCCGGGGCACCTCGCCGAAGCCGATCGTGTCGAACTGCCCGGACACGTGACGGGGCCAGTACGGCAGCATCGCCCGGGTGAAGGAGACGAGGAGCCAGTCGCCCACGGCCAGGATCGGCGTGGCGATGATGCGGGGAGCCCAGCAGCCCACGGCGAATCCCACGGTCGCGTGTGCGACGCATATCACCATCGCGGCGAGCGGCAGCCGCAGGCTGTCGAGGCTGGGCATGGTCGCCGACCAGGCGAGGGAAGCCGCGGGGGGAAGAAGGATGACCAGCCACGAGAGCACGATCACCGGGGCCAGGACATTGGCCGCGATCCGATAGCGGGAACGGGCCGGAGCCAAGGCCCATATCCGTGCGCTCTTCAGGCGGCCACTCTCCCAGCAGGAAAATCCAGCAGCCGTCGCATAAGCCAGCGAATAAAGTGTCGTCAATGGCTCTGCGACAATACTCGGCGCGTAATGGAAATAGCTCGAGAAGGGGGCTTTCTGGCCTACGACATAGTAAAACGATGTCAGTAGGAGAACGATGGGTGCAGCCCATCGCACACTACCGCTGCGCAGAGTGGTGCTGAATTTCATGCAGTCTCACCGAACCACTTGTCGGCCGGAGAGGGGCGCCCCGTGCGGGACGCCCCCCAGGGCTGGTCTGTCAGCCGTCTAGTCGGCCTTGGTGGTGTCCACCGACACCGAGCGCACGCTCAGCTGCGGGCCGAAGGTGGAGCCCGCGATCTTCTTGATCTGGAAGTAGTAGTCCCGCATGCCGGACGGCAGGTCGGTCCACTCGCCGTTGCTCGTACCGCCGTTGAAGCACGCGGTGAACGTCTTGTTGTCGTAGGCCTGGTCAGGCTGGAACGAGATGTCGTTCCAGATCTGCACGTCGGTGCTCTTGGTGACGCCCGGGTCGGTGGTGCACCCGGTGAACTTCACCTGCGAGTACAGCTCGTCCGACCAGCGGCGGGACTCGAAGCCCACGCTCGCGCCGGTTATGGAGCTGCTCCAGTTGGCCTCGGCGATGGGGGCCATCGCCAGAGTGATCACGGCGGCCGTGCCGACGATCGTGGAAATACGCGTACCGCGCTTCATGCTTTCCCCTGTTCTGTGCGCGTGAAGCACGGGGTCAGGCACTTGTGAAGTTAAGGGCACACTTCCCCCACATCCCCGTCCCCCGTGCAGCTGAGGGCCTTTCAGCCTGCGTCTGGAAAGTATCAGTCCACTTCGTGAAAGGTCAACTTCTTTCAAAGGCTGCGCGGTTGGCCCCATGGCCGTCGTCGAGTTGTCTAAAGTGGGGCGATTTTTCACCGTCTGGATTGTGGCGGGGTGTTCCGAATCGCCCATTGATTTCACCGACGCCGACAGCCCGGCTCGCCCAGGGTTCGCCGCGTCGCAGGTGTGAACCCGACGCGTCCGCCGCCGGGACGCGCGGATGTGGCAGCGTGTGACGCGGTGCGGCGGCAGCGGGTCGTTCGACGGGACGTCTGGCCCGGCGTTCGCTGGGTAGGGCTGCGGTAACCGATGTCGTATCCGATGAGGAGGCCACCCGTGATCGCGCCGCCCCGGTCCAAACGCCCGGCGGAGCTCTCCGCCGCCACCGAAGACGTCCTGCTGTGCGCCTTCAGCGCCGAAGGAACCTGCGCCGAACCTCCGCTGACCAGCGAACCTCCGCTGCCCGACGCCGAGCCCCTGACCAGCGAGCCGCCGCTCGCCGCCGCGGACTCCGACTCCACGAGGCCGTAGATGACCGCACCCCCCGGGGAAGAGCTCGCCCGGCTCGCCGCGCTGCACGGCGTGGCCACCTCCTACCAGCCCTCGGCGGACCGCACGGTCACGGCCTCCGCCGCCGCCGTCACCCGCGTCCTGGCCGCCCTCGGCGTCGACGCGAGCGCGCCGCAGGCCGTGCGAGCCGCGCTCGCGGCCCGGGAGGCGGAGCTGCGCGAGCGGCTGCTGCCGCCGACCGTGGTGTGCTGGAGCGGCAGCCCGCCCGAGGCGCTCGCGGCCCTTCCCGCCGGCAGTCGGCTGCACGTCGAGACCGAGCAGGGCGAGAGCCGGGAGGACGAGACCCGGGAGGGCGTCGGCGAACTCCCGCTCGGGGTGCACCGGTTGACGGTCACCGCGCCGGACGGGCGGACCGGCCGGGCCCACCTAGTCGTCGCCCCGGCCCGCCTGCCCACGCCCGCGGGACGGTCGTACGGGCTCCTCGTCCAGCTGTACTCGCTGCTCTCGCGCCGCTCCTGGGGCATGGGCGACCTGGGCGACCTCGGGGAGCTCGCCGGCTGGGCGGGACGGACGCTCGGCGCGGGATTCGTGCAGGTCAACCCGCTGCACGCGGCCGTGCCCGGCTCCCCGACCGACCCCTCCCCCTACCGGCCCTCCTCGCGCCGCTTCCCCGATCCGGTGCACCTGCGCGTCGAGGACGTCCCCGAGTACGCGTACGTCCCCGACGACGCCCTGCGCGCGGCGCTGCTCGAGCGGGCCGGCCGGCTGCGCGAGGCCGTCCTGGACGAGGGCGAGCTGATCGACCGGGACGCGGTGTGGCAGCTCAAGCGCAAGGCCCTGGAACTCGTCGCCCATGTGCCCCTCGGCCCCGGCCGCCGCGCCGCCTACTGCGACTTCCTCGCCGAGCAGGGCCGGGCGCTGGAGGACCACGCCACCTGGTGCGCCCTCGCCGAGGTGCACGGCCCGCAGTGGCGGCAGTGGCCGTCCGCGCTGCGCGACCCCCGCTCGGCCGAGACCGCCCGCGCGCGGGGCGAGCTGATGGACCGCGTCGACTTCCACTCTCGGCTCGCCTGGCTCACCGACGAGCAGCTCACCGCCGCCCAGCGCGCCGCGCGCGAGGCCGGCATGCCCGTCGGGATCGTGCACGACCTGGCGGTCGGCGTGCACCCCGAGGGCGCCGACGCATGGGCGCAGCAGGAGTACTTCGCCGCCGGGATGTCGGTGGGCGCCCCGCCGGACGCCTTCAACGCCCGCGGCCAGGACTGGGGCCTGCCGCCCTGGCGTGCCGACCGGCTGGCCGACTCCGGCTACGCCCCCTTCCGACGACTGCTGCGGGCGCTCTTCCGGTACGCCGGCGCGCTGCGCATCGACCACGTCATGGGCCTGTTCCGGCTGTGGTGGGTCCCGCAGGGCGAGCTGCCGACCGAGGGCGCCTACGTCCGCTACGACGCCGAGGCCATGCTCGCCGTCCTGGTGCTGGAGGCGGCCCGGGCCGGCGCGACCGTGATCGGCGAGGACCTCGGCACCGTCGAGCCGGGGGTGCGCGAGGCGCTGCGCGAGCGCGGGGTGCTCGGCACGTCCGTCCTGTGGTTCGAACGGGACTGGGAGGGCGACGGACGTCCGCTGTCCCCCGACCGCTGGCGGGCCGACTGCCTGGCCACCGCGACCACCCACGACCTGCCGTCCACGGCCGCCCGGCTCACCGGCGAGCACGTCGAACTCCGCGACCGGCTGGGCCTGCTGACCCGGCCGCTGGAGGAGGAGCGCACCGCGGCCGCCAACGACACCGCCGAATGGCTGGCCGAGCTCAGCCGTCTCGGCCTCCTGGCCGGCGCCGGGGGCGGCGGCGACGCCTCCTCGGAGGAGGCCGAGGTCCAGGCCGTCCACCGCTTCCTGGTGCGCAGCCCGGCCCGCATGATCGGCGTCTGGCTGCCGGACGGCGTCGGCGACCGCCGCCCGCAGAACCTGCCCGGCACCTGGGACCAGTACCCCAACTGGCGACTGCCGATCGCGGACGCGGAGGGCCGCCCGGTCGCCCTGGAGCAGCTGGCGGCCTCACCGCGACTGCACGCGCTGATGGACGTCCTGCGGGAGCCGGGCGAACCGGTCGGCGACGGGGGCGGCGAGCCGCCCGGGGACACCGTGCACCGGCCGTTCGGCGGCGTGCGGGGCGCACCGTCCGGCGATGCCCGGGAGGGGGCGTGAGGGCCGCACGCCTCTCGGACGGCACCCCGGACGCGCGCGCCCCGACGCCGTTCGCTAACTTGGGCACCGTGGACAAGAAGAACGCCCTGCGCGCCGGCGCCCTGGCTGCCGGTACGACGCTGATGATGCTGCTCATGTCGTCCCCCGCGCTCGCGGTGGCCCGAGACGACGGCGACGACCCCGGCCCGGGTCTCAGCGTCGTCGAGACGCTGGGCCTCTTCGTCGTGGCCCCTCTCGCGCTGTTCGCGCTGATCGCCGGACTGGTGTGGGTCCTGGACAGGTCCAAGGACCGGGGCGACGACACTGGCTCCAACATCTCCGTCCGGGGGAAGGCCAGGGCCGGCCAGGCCTAGGCTCCCGTTCTCGGCACGCTCCTCGAGGGCGCCGCTCCCACCGCGCGTACGCACAGGCCGTACCCGGCGGGACCGGCGCCCTCGCTGTGTCCGCGGCCCGGCGGGCCCGACATGCCCGGCCGGCGTGCGCCGTCAGCCGCGCGGGGCTTCCGTGGACAGCAGCAACTCCCTCAGCAGGTCGGCCAGTCGGCCGGCCTGTTCGGCGTTCAGGGCAGCGGCGAGGGCATCCGTCTGGACGACGAGGCCCGCGACGACGGCGCCGTCGACGAGTTCCAGCCCGCGCTCGGTCAGCGTCACCTGCAGGCCCCGGCGGTCGTGCGGGTCGGGGGAGCGGCGCAGCAGCCCGGCCCGCTCCAGCTTGTCGAGGCGGCCGGTCATCCCGCCGGTGGTCAGCATCAGCGTCGCCGACAGCTGACGCGGCGAGAGGGTGTAGGGCTCGCCGGAGCGGCGCAGAGTGGCGAGCACGTCGAACTCGCCGCGGGCGATGCCGAACGCCGCGTACGCCTGCTCCGTGCGGTCGCCCATCGCGCGGGCGATCCGGCCGATGCGGCCGAACACCTGCATGGCGGCCGTGTCGAGGTCCGGCCGCACCGACGCCCACTGCTCGGCGATCGCGTCGACCGGGTCCTTGCGCGAGGGCTCCCTGTGCGACGGCTCCCTGAGTGCGGGCTCCCTGTGCGGGGACGCCGCGGGCGGGGGGTCTGCGGGCGTGGGGGGCTGGCTGTTCATGGGGGTGAGTATCCGTCCCCCTTCGGTGACCCGCAAGAAAGTGGCTCGCGAACCAGCGGATGACCGACAAGAAGCTTGTAAGTAAGTAGCTTAGTGCTAAGCTATTTTCATGAAGAGGTCAGCCACTGTCCTGCTCACCGCCCTCGCCCCGGTCTCCTGGGGCACCACCTACGCCGTCACCTCCGAGTTCCTCCCGGCCGACCGGCCCCTGTTCACCGGCCTGATGCGGGCGCTGCCCGCCGGGCTGCTGCTGCTCGCTCTCGGCCGGGTGCTGCCGCGCGGCGCCTGGTGGGGGAAGGCCGCGGTGCTCGGCGCGCTGAACATCGGCGCCTTCTTCCCCCTTCTCTTCCTCGCCGCCTACCGGCTGCCCGGCGGCATGGCGGCCATCGTCGGCTCGGTCGGCCCGCTGTTCGTGGTCGGCCTGTCGGCGGTGCTGCTGAGACAGAAGCCCACCGCGCGGACCCTGCTCACCGGGGTGGCGGCCGTCTTCGGCGTCAGCCTCGTCGTGCTGAAGGCCGCCGGTGCGCCGGACGCGCTCGGGGTGGTCGCCGCGCTGGCCTCCACGGCGTCGATGTCGGCCGGGACGGTCCTGACGAAGAAATGGGGGCGTCCCGAAGGGGTCGGGCCGCTCGCTCTCACCGGCTGGCAGCTGACCGCGGGCGGTCTCCTCATCGCCCCGCTGGCCCTGTTCGTCGAGGGCGCCCCGCCCGCGCTGGACGGCCGTGCGGTCGCCGGATACCTCTACCTCGCCCTGGCGAACACGGCGGTCTCGTACTGGCTCTGGTTCCGCGGCATCGGCCGCCTCAGCGCCACCCAGGTCACCTTCCTCGCCCCGCTCTCGCCGCTGACCGCGGCCGTCGTCGGCTGGGCGGCGCTCGGCCAGTCGCTCACCCCCGTGCAGCTGACGGGCATGGCGCTGGCGTTCGCCGCGACGGCGGCGGGTCAGCTGAGTCCGCAGCGACCGGCCGCACCGGCCGCGCCCACGGCGCCGGTCGTGGCCACCGCGCCGGTCGTGGCCCGCTCCCGCCAGGGCGTCGAGGGCGTCGAAGCCCCCGACCGCTCTCCCGCGCGGACGGCCGCGGGGAAGTGAAGGGACGTGAAGGGATGTCAGGCGACGCAGACGTGACGTAAGGCGACGCGAGCCAGGCGAGCATGCGGCGAGGGCGCCCGGTGTGATCACCGGGCGCCCTCGCCCTCGTCCAAGCCCCGACGCCGAAAGGAAAAAC
>NZ_JBEPBI010000014.1:1303-80331 GCF_040299045.1 Streptomyces sp. NPDC001027 | reverse complement strand
GCCCCCCGTTCCCCGGGGGGCCGTCGGCGTATCCGGCCAGGGCTGCCGGGCCGCCGAGGTCAGGGCTGTCGGGCCGTGGGGTCGGGGTGCGGGTCGTGGGGTGGCTCGGGGGCGTGCTTGAGGGTCATACGGGCTTCGACCCGGTCCGCCGCGGCGACCTCCGCCCAGAAGCGGTGGCAGGTCACGAACACCGCGAGCTCGTGCTCCCGCCGCCGCAGCTTCTCCACCTCGGCCTGCTCGTCCGCCGTCCAGCCGGGTGAGGCGGGCCGCTCGACCTTGCGCCAGCCGCCGGTGTCGCTGTAGCCGTCCAAGGGCTCGACCGACCAGGGAAGCCGCTTCAGCAGGGCCGACAGCTCGGCCCGGACCTGATGCAGCTCCTCCTGACCGGCGCGCAGGTCGCTGGGAAAGTCATAGGTCGTAGCCACGCGCCAATGGTACGCCTGTTCGATTTTGAGTAGCGAGCTCCTTCGGGGTGTTCGTGTGAACGAATGTTCGAATTAATGGCGCGGGGGTGGACTTGGGACGGGGCGTGACAGGGCCTGGGGCGTCAGGTCGACTGCCCGGCGTCGTCCCCGGTCCGGGCGGCGGCCTGTCGGAGCAGTGAGACGCCCAGCTGGTCCGTCTCCTCCGGTTCCGCGTTCAGACGGTGGACGACCACCCAGCGACCGTCGTCCACGGCCCCGGCGAACAGCGACGCGAGCTCTGTCGCCCCGTTGTGCCAGACCAGCCTGCCGGTCCGGATCCAGGTGGGCGCGGGGTCGCCCAGCCGCCGCTCCACGAGGAGCCGGACGACCAGGTCGGCAACGGCGCGTGGAGTCGCCCACAGGCCTCCCGCGGGGAGGATCGCGCCGTCCATCGTCCAGGGCCTGCGGGCGCCGCCGAACAGCCCTGGCGCCTGCAGACACCGCTCGGGGGCGGGACGCGCGGTGATCTCGGCGATGTCCAGCGGCTGCAGCACGTACGCCTCCGCCAGCTCCTCGTAGGTCGTCCCGGCCGCGGCGGCCAGGGCCGCGCCGAGGATCGCGTAGCCGAGGTTGGAGTACTCCTCGCCGCTCCCCGGCGGGTTCACGGCCAGCTCGTCCAGCCGGGGGAGGAGCGCGTGCAGCGCCGGAAGGTCGAACGCCGCGTACGGGTCCCGGTCAGGCAGGGGGCCCGGCGGCAGCCGGGGCAGGCCGGAGGTGTGCTCGGCGAGGTGGAGCAGCGTGATCCCGGTGGCGGGGGCCGCGGGCAGCCACCGTTCCACCGGATCGTCGAGGGCGAGCACGCCCGCCGCGGCCATCCGGGTCAGCGCCGTGCCGGTGACGACCTTGGTCAGCGAGGCGATCGGCACGTACCGGTCGACGGCGTGACCGTCGCTGAGGGACGGCGGGCCGGCGTGGGTGAGCACACAGGTCGGAACGCGACGACGCACGAGCGACCTCGCCCGCGACACGGCGTCGAGGACGGGAAAGGGCATGTGTCCTTCTTCCGTGATTCGTGAACAGGGCGGCGGCCAGGCCGAGTTCGCCCGAGGACGTCATGATCGTACGTTCGACGCCGACGTCCGCCGCGCGTGTCCGCACCCCGGCGATGCCCGCCCTGCCCGCCTCGCCCGCCCCGGACCGTGCGTGGACCTGCGCCGCGCGGCTGCTAGCGAGAGGCGCCGGGCGGACTGACGTCCGGTCGGGCGGCCGCCGCTCCGTGCAGGTCCGTCAACTCCCGCACCAGACGCGCCGTCACCGGCGCCGGCACCCCGTGCCGCTCGGCTGCGCGCAGCAACGCCCCACCGATCGCGTCGAGTTCGAGAGGCCGCCCGGCCTCGGCGTCGCGCTGCATGGAGGACTTCATGGCCGGGGCGAAGACGTCGTAGCGTGCGAGGACCGCGGCCGGGTCGGCGGGCGCGCCGCAGGCGGTGCTGACGGCGGCGGTCTCCTCGACCAGCGCGGCCAGCTCCTCGCGATGCCGGGTGCGCACCTCGCCCAGGGGCAGTGCGCGGCGGGTGGTGAGCAGGGCGAAGGGCGCGAGGAACGACATCTTCGCCCACAGGGCGGCGCTCTCGTCCGGCAGCACGCGGACCGTCGGACCGGCCGCCGTCAGCGTCCGCGCGAGCGCGTCGAGGCGCGGGCGCGGCACCGCGTCGCCGGTCAGGTCGATCTCGGCGAACGAGCTCCCGTGCTCGATCACCCCCGGGGCGACGCGGGTGGACTCGACGCGGATGACGCCGGGAGCGACCCCGTCCGGACGGTGGTGCGCACGCAGGGCGGCCGGGTGCTCGACGCCGTTCAGCAACGGCACGAGCAGGGTGTCCTCGCCGAGCGCCGGGGCGGGGACGCGGGTCAGAGCCGCGTCGAGCGCCGTGTGCTTGACGGCGATCAGGACGGCGTCGACCGGAGCGCGCAGCTCGGTGTCCGCGTCCACGGGGGCGGTGAAGTCGCCGAACGCGGCGCTGCGCACGCGGATGCCCTGCGTGCGCAGGACCTTCGCGGTGTCTTCGCCGGCCAGGCACGTCACCCGGACTCCCGCGCGGGCCAGCAGGGCGGCGAGCAGTCCGCCCACCCCGCCGGGGCCGAGGACGGCGACGGTGCGTATGTCGTACGGCATGGTGCTGTCGTTCCTCTCGTCGGTCGGCCCCGCGGGAGCGGTGGCCGCCAGAGAGATGATCGTGGCACAGGAGGGGGGCGCGGGGGCAGACTGTGGGCATGTGCCGGAGTATCAAGACGTTGCGTCCGCCCGCGTTGCCCGAGGAGGCGACCGAGGACGAGGTGCGCGCCGCAGCCCTGCAGTACGTCCGCAAGGTGTCCGGTTTCCGGGCCCCGGCCGAGCACAACCGGGAGGTGTTCGAGCGGGCGGTGGAGGCCGTCGCCGCGGCCACGGCCGAGCTGCTGGACGGCCTCGAGGTGCGCGGCGCGTCCCGCGGCGGCGCCACGGCGCGGGCGTAGCGACCCCTGTCGAACGTCCCGGTCCAGCCCTGGACGGCCTGTGCGGGGTGTGCGGCACGGGCGGCACGCGGGCGCGCTCGAGCCGCGCGGATCGCGGATCATCGCTGCCGCCGGAGCCGCCGGAGCCGCCGGAGCCGCCGGAGCCGCCGGAGCCGCCGGAGCCGCCGGAGCCGCGGGCCCGCGGGAGGTCCCTGTGCGGCCCCCGGGCCTGGCCGGGGCCGTTACGCCGGCTGGCGGCGCATGACGAAGCCGGCGGCGGCGCCCGCGCCGAACAGGGCGAGGACCGAGACCCCCGTCGCCAGCCAGGTCGTGCCCAGCCAGTGGGCGCCGAAATAGCCGAGGGCGGCGCTGTAGCCCGCCCAGGACAGACCGGCCAGCGCGGACCACGGGAGGAACTCACGCGGGCGGCGATGCGCGGCGCCCGCGATCAGCGAGACGACGGAGCGGCCGGCCGGGGCGAAGCGGGCCAGCACCACCAGCGCGCCCCCGCCCCGGGCCAGGGCCTCGCCGAGACGTTCCTGCGCGGTGGTCAGCCGCCGGGACCGGGAGATCGCCCGGTCCAGGCGCTCGCCGCCGCGCCAGGCCAGCCGGTAGGCCACCAGGTCGCCCAGCACCGAGGCGGTCGCCGCGGAGAGGATCAGGACCATGACGTCCGGCACGTCGTGCGGGACCTGTCCGGTCGCCGCGCCCGAGCCCGCCGCGGCGGCCGTGGCCGCCGTGATGACGAGCACCCCGCTGGGCAGCACCGGCAGGAACACGTCGAGGAGGACCGACAGGCCCACCACCGCGTAGATCCACGGGCTGCCGAGCAACGCCCCCACACTGTCGAACACCGCGAACTCCCCGTGTCTCCCCCGTGACGACCGACCGTGCCGCTGTGTCGCGGGGGAGCGGCAGGTGCGGCCAATGACAGCCATACAGCGTACGCCGGGGGTGTGACAGCGGATTCACGGGGGGCTCGTGTGTTCGGCGCAGCACCTTCACCCGCAGGATGCCCGCGACCGCCCGGCGGCGGTGCAGCCGGGCGGTCGCGGGAGGGGCACTGGCGGGAGAGCGCATCACGGGTGGAGCGGTCGCTGGTGGGGCGTGAGCTCGTGGGACGGCGCGTGCCTTCGGGTCAGACGGAGACCGCCGCCTGCTGTGCCGAGGGCTCCCGCTTCGTGGCCGCGCGGTCCGCGATCAGGCGGTCCAGGCCCAGGGCGCCGGAACCGGTGAACACCAGCAGCAGGAAGGCCCAGCAGAACATCGCCGACGCCTCGCCGCCGTTCTCCATCGGCCACAGGGCGTGCGGCTGGTGCACCTTGAAGTACGCGTACGCCATGGAGCCGGAGGCGAGCAGGGCGGCGGGCCGGGTGCCGAGACCGACCAGCACGAGGCTGCCGCAGACGAGCTGGATCACGGCCGCGTACCAGCCGGGCCAGGCGCCGGCGTCGACGGTGCGGCCGGCGGCCTCGGCGCCGAGGACGCCGAAGAGCGAGGCCGCGCCGTGACAGGTGAAGAGCAGGCCGACGACGATGCGGTAGAGGCCGACCGCGTACGGCTGCGCGGTGTCGAGACGAACGGACATGGTGGGGGGTGCTCCTTCGGTGTCGGACGGGTCGGTCCCGAAACGGGGAGCGGACCGGACCCGTCGTCGGGGGGCGGCGGTACCGAACGAGCGGTCAACGTTAGGTCAACCTCACCAATGCTTGCTAGTTCAACTTTGGCCATCGCTGACGAATATGAGGGGCAACCACCTTACGGATTACCCTTTTTGACGGGTAATCAGGGAGTAGTCGAAGAGCTGGTCCGGAGCGGGCGCTCAGCTCAGGAGGCAAGGTCGGACTCCTCCACCGTGGCGAGCGCCCCGTCCTTCTGCGCCTGCTCCAGCCGCAACCGGGCGGAACGGCCGCGCAGGGTCAGCGACATGAGCTGGTTGCCGAACCACGGCCCGCCCTTCTTGCGCCAGCTCACGGGAAGCCGCGGGCGGCGGCCGTGCCGTCGCAGGCGGCGGCCGAGAGCGCGGGCGAGGGCGCTCCAGCCGAAGCGGAAGCCCGCCCGGATCGACAGGGGGACGGAGTTGTGCACGGGGGAGCAGGTGAGCTGCAGCACCCGGGCGTCCGGCCCGGGCGTGTCGCGCCAGCGCGCCTCGGCCACATAGGCGTGGTGCACGTCCCCGGAGAGCACCAGCACACTCGCCGGCGCGTCCGCTCCCGTCCCCGTCTCGGCGATCAGCTCCGCCAGCTCGACGAAGGACTCCGGGAAGGCCGCCCAGTGCTCCAGGTCCGCGCCGCGCCGCAGTCTCTCCCCGAAACGGGCCCAGCGCGCGCCCCGCTCGCCCCGGCACAGGGCCGCGTCCCACTCCTCGGCGTCGTGCACCAGATGCGGCAGCAGCCAGGGCAGCGAGGAGCCGATGAGAAGGTGGTCGTAGGAGCCGGGACGGTCGAGGACCTGGGCCCGCAGCCACGCCCGCTCGCCCTCGTCGAGCATCGCGCGCCGGTCCTCCTCGAGGACCCGCGCCGCCCGGCTGTCGACGATCAGCAGCCGTACCCGCCCGAAGTCGCGCCGGTAGCTCCACCGCACGGACGCCGGGTCGGTGTCGGCCCGGTCGGCGAAGGCGCGCAGCACGTCGGTGCCGTCGGGCGCGTCGCGTACGGCCGCGTAGAGCGGGTCGGCGGCCAGCTCGGCCGGGGACAGGTTCCCGAGGTGCTGGTGCACCCAGTACGACATCAGTCCGCTCAGCACCCGCTCGCGCCACCAGGACGTGGCCCGCATGTCGGCCAGCCAGGCCGCGGAGGTGTTCCAGTCGTCGATCACGTCGTGGTCGTCGAAGACCATGCACGTCGGCACGGTGGACAGCAGCCAGCGCACCCCGGGGTCGCGCCAGGACTCGTAGTAGAGCCAGGTGTACTCCTCGTAGTCCGCGACCTCGGCGCCCGGAGGGTCGGTCAGCCCGCGGCGCGCGTCGATCCGCTCGCGGGTCGCGTCGGAGACCTCGTCGGCGTACACCTGGTCGCCCAACAGCAGCAGCACGTCCGGGCGTTCGGCGGTCGGGTCGGCGGCGAGGCGTGCCGCCAGGCCGTCCAGCGCGTCGGGGCCGACCGGGTCGTTCCCGCCGGCCGGGGGCGCCGCCCAGCGGCAGGAGCCGAACGCCACCCGGACGGCGTCGCCGCCGGGCGCGTCCCCGTCCCCGTCCCTGCCTCCGCCTCCGCCCTCGGTCCCGCCCTCGGTTCCGGGGCGCTCGGCGGCGGGGGAGTGGATCTCGGAGGGCGGGAAGCGGGAGTCGGACGGCGGCCACACGCGTGACCCGTCGAGGAAGACCTCGTACGCCGTCGAGGAGCCCGCCGTCAGGCCGCTCACCTCGACCAGCGCGTAGTGGTGGCCCGCCACCTGGAAGGTGCGGGCGGCGCCGCCCGCGCCGTCGGCACAGCGCACCTCGGCGGTGCACGGACGGCTCGCCTCGACCCATACGGTCGCGGACGAGCCGTCGGCGTACCTCAGCAGTGGTCCCAGTCGCAGTCCGGCCACGTGATCGCCCTCCTCCGTCGCACCGTACGGTACGGAACGACAAGGGTCCCGGGGGAGAGCCGGGCGGCCGCGGACCGGTCAGCAGCCGGCGAGATAGCTCGTCAGCGCGCTCTTCTCGGCGGAGTCCACCGAGAGGCCGTAGTAGTACTTCACCTGCACCCAGGCGCGGACGTAGGTGCAGCGGTACGACGTGACCGACGGCATCCACTCGGCCGGGTCCTGGTCGCTCTTGGACTGGTTCACGTTGTCCGTGACGGCGATGAGCTGCGGCCGGGTCACGTCGTTGGCGAAGGACTGGCGTCGGGCGGTGGTCCAGGCGCTCGCCCCGGAGTCCCAGGCCTCGGCGAGCGGGACCAGGTGGTCGATGTCGAGGTCGGAGGCGGCGGTCCAGGTGGCGCCGTCGTACGGGGAGTACCAACTGCCGCTGGTGGCGGTGCAGGCGGAGTTGGTGACGACGTTCGTGCCGTCCCGCTTGAGGATGTACTCACGCGTGTTGCACGTGCCGCTGATGGTGATCCAGGTGGGGAACAGGTCGCGGTCGTAGCCGGTGCGGTTCTCGGCCTGCACGGTGAGCGAGGCGAGGTAGGTGCGGGCGGTGGCGGCGGAGACCGGCGTGGGGAGAGCGGCGGAGGCGGTCGGGGACTGGAACAGCCCGACCGAGGCTATGAGGGCCGTGAGGGCGGCTATTGCGCTGAGCCGTCCACGCGCGTAGAACTTCGACATGCGAACTCCGTTGGGGAGGCGGGGTGTTGCAGCACGAGCACGGGAATGCTCGCGCCGCCGCGTTGCGGGGAGATGTGCGTCCGATGAGAAGCTAGTGACGAGTGCATGACACGACAAGGTCTACGGCGGAACGATCTCGTACACTGGACGGCGCAGAAGGGGAGTAGCTCTTCGCCGGACCGTCGACATACTGCTCAGCTCGTCTGAGCCGGCGCCCGGAGGCGAGTCCGTGATGACGGGGCCCGCCAGCGAGACCTTCGGCAAGCAGTGCCCATCCGTGCCGCACGGCACGGATGACGTGTGCTGCCGTGCCGAGGCGTCTTCGCGAGGATCTTCGCAATGACTGCAGCACTCTCGGCGGGGCGGCCCGACCGATAGAGGAACCTTGATCAGCATCACCGTGACGGCGCTCGTGTTCGGCGTCGTCTTCCTGGCCGAGCTGCCGGACAAGACCGCTTTGGCCGGACTCGTCCTCGGCGCCCGCTACCGCGCCTCGTACGTCTTCGCGGGCATCGCCGCCGCCTTCGCCCTGCACGTCACCCTCGCCGTCGCGGCGGGCAGCGTGCTCACCCTGCTGCCGCAGCACATCGTGCACGCGCTGACCGGCGTCCTCTTCCTCGGCGGCGCGGCCGTGCTGCTGCTGAAGAAGGACGAGGACGACGAGGAGGTCCGGCGGCCCGAGGACCAGTCCTTCTGGAAGGTCGCCGGCGCCGGTTTCATGCTCATCCTCGTGGCCGAGTTCGGCGACCTCACCCAGATCATGACGGCCAACCTGGCCGCCCGTTACGACGATCCGCTCTCCGTCGGCCTCGGCGCGGTGCTGGCGCTGTGGGCGGTGGCCGGCCTCGGCATCGTCGGCGGAAAGGCCCTGATGAAGCGGGTGCCGCTGACGCTGATCACCCGGATCGCGGCCCTGCTGATGCTGCTGCTGGGCGTGTGGAGCCTCTGGGAGGCGATCGCCGGCTGAGGCCGGGTGGCGCCGAAGGGCCCTTGTTTTGTACCGTAGGGAAACAAAGTGGCTCCCGCTCGTTTTCCCTGACCGGCGGGCGGGGCCGCCTTGTCCTTACCTCCCTGGAGCTGATGATGCCGGTCCTCACCGCCCGCGCCCTCCTCCTCGACATGGACGGCACCCTCGTCGACTCAGGCGCCGCCGTGGAGCGGATCTGGCGGCGCTGGGCCCAAGCCCACGGACTCGACGGCGACGAGGTCATGAAGGTCGTCCACGGTCGGCAGGGGCAGGCCTCGATGGCCGTGCTGCTGCCCGACCGGCCCATGAGTGCGAACCTCGAGGACAACGCGCGGATGCTCGCGGCGGAGACGGCCGACCTGGACGGCGTCGTCCCGGTGCCCGGCGCGCCCGAGTTCCTCGCCTCCCTGCGCGGCGTCCCGCACGCCCTGGTCACCTCGGCCGACGTCTTGCTGTGCATGGCCCGGATGGCCGCGGCGGGGCTGGAGCTCCCAGAGGTGCGCGTCACCGCGGAGTCGGTGGGTGCGAGCAAGCCGGACCCCGAAGGCTTTCTGAAGGCCGCGGCGGAGCTGGGCGTCGATCCGGCGCACTGCGTCGTCTTCGAGGACTCCGGGGCGGGCATCGCGGCGGGGCGGGCCGCCGGCATGCGAGTCGTCGGCGTGGGGCCGCGAGCGGCGGCGCACGGGCCGGACGCGGTCGTGCGGGATCTCCGCGAGGTGCGGGTGGAGGCCATAGGGGGCGCGGGCGGCATGCGGGATGCCGTTGGCGCCGGGGATGCCGGCGGCGCGGGGGAGGCGGCGGTCCGGATCCACCTCGGCTGAGCCCGGGGCGGCGGGTTCGAGTTCGGGTCCTCCGTGGTTTTCGATTGGCCCGGGGCGGGGCGGGGCGGGGCGGGGCGGGGCCGGGGCCCGGGAGGCGGCTAAGGCTCCTTCGTCTCGGATTCCAGACGGGCCCGGGTCACCGGGCCGTACACGCCCATGCCGTCCTCCGTCGTCCCCCGTGACCGCTGGTAGTCGCGCAGGGCGTCCTCGACCTCGCCGCTGAAGGAGCCGTCGGCCTCGCCGTCGTAGAAGAACACCGCCTTCAGCCGCAGTTGCAGTTCGGTCACCTCGGCTCCCTGGTCGCCGCGCTGCAGGGAGGCCACGCGGGCGGCGCCGTTGTGGATGACGTCGGCGCTCTGGTCGGGTCCCGAGGGGCGCGGGGCGTCGGCGGTCGCCGCCGCCGTGCTCGCCTCGGTCGACGGGGACGCGGTGGGCGTGGCGCTCTCCGGCGTCACGGACGGCGACGGGCTCTCGCTCCCGGCGGGCGACGGCGGGGCCTCGGATCGGGAGGCGGACGGGGGCGCGGAGCGGCTCGCCGACGGCGACGCGGCGGACGCGCTGACGGACGGGGCGGGCACGGCGGCCCGCACGTCCTCGGGGGCCGCGCTCTCGCGGGTCGGCTTCTCGTAGGTGAACAGTCCGGCGGCGAAACCGGCCGCGGTCACCACGGCGACGACGGCGCCTGTCGTCGCGATCAGCAGCGTCCGGCGGCGGCGCGGACGCGGGCGCGCTTCCTCGGCGTCCTGGTGAGGCCTGCCGGCGTACCCCGTCCCGAACAGTCGTAGATCGGCTGCGGCGGGCTCGAGGCCCGGGGGAGCGAGCGGAGTGGGCAGCGCCACCGTGGCGTCCGGCGGAGGGGCGAGGGGGTCCACGCGGCGCAGGGGCATGGTCGCGTCGGCCGGAACCCCCGGAACCCCCGGAACCCCCGGAACCGTCGGCACCGGCATCGTCACGTCGGTCGCGCCGGGGATCTCCCGCCGGATCGTTCCGTCCGGTTCCGCTTCGTCGAGTTCCACGTATGGCCGAATGCGCAACGGATCGAAGTCCTCCGCGGCGGCCGCCTCCGCCGTGCGCGTGTCGCGCAGGGCGTCGGAGGCCCGTCGGGCGCAGACGCAGGACGGGGTGTTGTCGGGCGCGCGGAGCGCTCCGCACTCCGGGCACGGCAGTCCCGGCCGTCCCGGCCGCCTCTGCCGCCCCGTCGGATCGATCACGTGTTCGGCCCTTCCCTTCCAAACTCCAGAGATTATGCAGATCCTCCACACAACCGTTCGCCCACGGCCCCGGAATGCCGTATTCCGTTGGGACTCGGGAGGACTCAAGAGGCCATAACGGGTCACACCGATCACGATGGAGAGGGTCACCGAGCCTCAGGAGGCATCCATGGCGTTGGACGCGCACAGCCGTACGGCGGATCCACGTCAGGAACACGTGTCCGGAAACGTTCTCGTCTCGATCGGCGCCCTGCTGCTCGGCATGCTCCTCGCCGCCCTCGACCAGACGATCGTGTCGACCGCCCTGCCGACGATCGTCAGCGACCTCGGTGGTATGGAGCATCTGTCCTGGGTGGTCACCGCGTATCTGCTGGCGTCGACCGCCGCGACCCCGCTGTGGGGCAAACTCGGCGACCAGTACGGGCGCAAGCGGCTGTTCGAGGCGGCGATCGTCCTCTTCCTGATCGGTTCGGCGCTGTGCGGAATGGCGCAAAACATGCCGCAGTTGATCGCCTTCCGCGCGCTCCAGGGGCTGGGGGGCGGCGGGTTGATGGTGCTGTCGATGGCGATCGTCGGCGACATCGTGCCGCCGCGCGACCGCGGCCGTTACCAGGGCCTGTTCGGCGCGGTGTTCGGCGCGACGAGCGTCCTCGGCCCGTTGCTGGGCGGTCTGTTCACCGAGCACCTGAGCTGGCGCTGGGTGTTCTACGTCAACCTGCCGGTCGGCGTCGTGGCGCTCGCCGTCATCGCGGCCGTGCTGCGCATCCCGCGCAGATCGACCGAGCACGTCATCGACTACCTGGGCACCCTCCTGATCGCCTCCGTCGCCACCTGTCTGGTGCTGGTGGCCTCGCTCGGCGGCACCACCTGGGACTGGGGCTCGCCGCAGATCGTCGCGCTGGCGCTGCTGGGGGCCCTGCTGGCGGTCGCGTTCGTGGCCGTGGAGCGGCGGGCGGCCGAACCGGTGCTGCCGCTCAAGCTGTTCCGCGTCCGCACCTTCACCCTCTCCGCCGTGATCAGCTTCATCATCGGCTTCGCGATGTTCGGCGCGATGACCTACCTGCCGACCTTCCTGCAGGTGGTGCACGGCGTCTCCCCGACCATGTCCGGCGTGCACATGCTGCCGATGGTGGTCGGCATGCTGCTCTCCTCCACGGGGTCCGGCCAGATCGTCAGCCGCACCGGCCGTTGGAAGGTGTTCCCGGTCGCCGGCACCGCCGTCACGTCGCTCGGCCTGCTCCTCCTGCACCGGCTCGACGAGCACAGCTCCACGTTCGAGATGAGCGTCTGCTTCTTCGTCTTCGGCCTCGGCCTCGGCCTGGTCATGCAGGTGCTGGTGCTGATCGTGCAGAACGCGGTCCCCTACGAGGACCTCGGCGTCGCCACCTCCGGCGCCACCTTCTTCCGTTCCATCGGCGCCTCGTTCGGCGTCGCGATCTTCGGCACGATCTTCGCGGCCCGCCTCGGCGACAAGCTCGCCGACGCCTTCGCGGGCGTCCGGCTCCCGCCCGGGGTGTCGGCCGACGCGCTCGAGTCCGACCCGCGCGGCATCGCGAGCCTGCCGTCCGACCTGCGTCCGAGCGTCCTCGACGCGTACGCCTCCGCGATCACCGACGTCTTCCTGTACGCCGCGCCCGTCGCCGTCGTCGGCTTCGTCCTGGCGTGGTTCCTGCGGGAGGACCCGCTGCGCGCCTCGGTCACCGCCCCCGACGTCACCGAGACCCTCGCCAGCAACCCGGTGGAACGCTCCTCGTACGACGAGGTGTGCCGGGCGCTGTCCCTCCTCGGCACCCGCGAGGGCCGCCGCGAGATCTACCGGACGATCACCGAGCACGCCGGCTACGACCTCGTCCCCGCCGCGAGCTGGCTGCTGCTGCGCATCAAGCGGTACGGCAGCATCGAGCCGTCGACGGTGGCCGAGCGCAGCTCCGTCCCGCTGTCCGTGGTCATCGAGGCGGCCCGGCAGATCGAGGGACGGGGTCTCGTCGTCCGCCGGGGCCTGGACATGGTGCTGACCGACGAGGGCCAAGAGGTCGCCGAACGACTCGCCGCGGCCCGCGAGGAGTCGCTGGCCGAGCTGCTCGGCGACTGGTGGGGACCGGACCGCCCCACCGACCTGGTCCAGCTCGTCAAGGAGCTGACCGGCGAGCTGTGCGGCTCGGACCGCGAGCAGCCGCACGACGGACGGCCGGTGAACCGGATCAACTGAGCTGCGGTGAGAGCCGTTTCTCGAACCAGTGGTCGGCATAGGGGTCGTCGTTGTACGGCTCGGTCTCGGCGTATCCCAGCCGCGCGTACAGGGCGCGTGCCTCGACCAGGTCGCCGCGGGTGTCGAGCACCAGGCGGTCCGCGCCGAGAGCGCGGGCGGCGTCCTCGGCGGCCCTGACGAGCATCGAGGCCCCGCCTGTGCCGCGCAGACCCTCCCGTACGAAGACCCGGGTGAGCTCGCCGGTCGACGCGTCCAGCAGCCGTACGCCCGCGGTGCCCGCCGGTTCGCCACCGTACCGGCCCATCAGCAACTGCCCCCTGGGCGGGGCGAGTTCGGCACCGGTGTGGGCGGCGATCTCCCGCTCCAACTCGGCGGCTGCGGTACGGCGCCCCTCGTGCAACAGGTAGTAACGGTCGCTGACTTCGGTGTAGTACGCCCGCCAGAGCGCCAGGGCCTCGGGGGAGTCGAAGGGCTCGACGGCGATGGTCCACGACGTCGGCTTCCGTGGCGGTGGCGGAGGTGGGGGCGAGGGCGGGATACGGGCGGTCATCGGGACATTGTCGGCAGGCGGCCCCGCCGCCCGGCAACCGAATTCGCAGGAGCGCCGGCCCCTCCGACCGCAGGGGCGGCCGCTCCGGCCGTCGAGAGCTGTGCCGGGGTGCGTGTCGGGCCTGCTCCGCGGCGGGCGTCGTTTGGGAGAGGCCGTCCGGGCAACCCGAGTCAGGAACCGGCCCGTGGGGCCGACACACCGGAAGGCAAGGCATGTCCACAGGAGTGATCATCGCTCTGATCGTGGTCGTGGCGGCCGTAGTCGCCGTCGCGGCCGTCCTGGCCGTGCGGGCCCGCGGCTCGCACGGCGGACGCAGCCTGAAGCACCGCTTCGGGCCCGAGTACGACCGGGCCGTGGCCCGGCACGACGGAGACGTCAAGGCCGCGGAGCGGGAGCTCGACGCTCTCGTCGAGCGGCACGGCGGGCTGCGCGAGCGTCCGCTGGAAGCCGCCGAACGCGAGAGGTTCGAGGCTCGTTGGACGGCCGCCCAGGAGCGGTTCGTCGACTCGCCCCGGGAAGCGGTCGCCGAGGCGGACCGGCTGATCTCGGAGGTCGCAGGCGCCCGGGGCTTCCCGGACGGCGGCCAGTACGAGGAGCAGCTCGCCGCGCTCTCCGTCCATCACGCGCACCGCGTCGACGGCTACCGCCGCGTCCACCGAGCCGCCCGCTTCTCCGCAGACGGCGACGGCACGCGTCACCCGGGCTCGGCCGACGTCCCGGGGGCGGGCGGCGGGCACGCGCCCGGCACCGAGGACATGCGGACCGCGATGGTCGAGGCCCGCGCCCTCTTCGACGACCTCGTCGGCCCGGCCCGCCGCGACCCCGGCCACGACCGCGCGGCCCGGCCCGCGACCACCAGGGAACGCTCCGCCCATCAGCTGCCGTGGGGCTTCCACCGCCACCAGACGAAGGAGGGCTGACCGCCATGCCGGACACCACACCGAGCAAGGGCGCCGGCCTGGAGGACCGCGGTCAGGCGGCCGCGGCCCCCGCACCCCCTCCCGCCCCCGGCGCACCCCTCGCGACACCACCCGGTACCACGGGAGCCACCGACCCGACCGGCCCCACGGACCCGACAGGGGCCACTGGCCCGGCCGGCGCCGGACGCGCGCCCGGCGTGGCGGCGGGTGCGGCGGGTGCGACTGATGCGGCGGCGGCCGTGGAGCCGAAGCCGCTCCGCCCCGACCCCGGCACGTCCGCGAACGGCGCGGGCGGAACCGGAATCGCCCCCGGCGCGGGCGCCCGCGCTACAGGCGCGGACGGAATGGGCGCCGACGCCGCCGACACCGGCCGTACAGGCGCCGGCGGCAGTACGGCGGCCGGGGCGCGCGACGGGGTCGCCGCGACCGGTCGTCACGACGACCGCGGTGCGTCGTCCCTCCTCCCGGACGAGGAGTGCGACCGGATCGCCACCCGTATGCGGCACGCCGTCGTCGGCTTCGTCGACGGCCCCCGGGACGCCGTCGCCGAGGCCGACGAGGTGCTCGAGGAGCTCGCCGGACGCCTCACCGAGGCGGTGGACCGCCGCCGCCGTGCCCTGCGCGGCTCCTGGCAGCAGGAAGGCGGCGCAGCAAAGGCGGGCGGCGGCAAGGACCGCGGTCCGGCGGTCGCCACGGCCGTGGACACCGAGCAACTGCGGCTGGCCCTGCGGGACTACCGCGAACTCACGGAGCGGCTGCTGCACCTCTGACCACGCCCCGCCGCCGCTCAGTCCCGCGGCTCCCGCGGCACGTCCCCGGCCGCCGCCCGGCGCTCCCGCCACTCCTGTACGACCGCTTCGACGTCGTACGGTTTCATGCCCAGCGGGGGGCCGGGCGGCGGCTTGAACATCATGTCGCGCAGCTTCCCGTTGACGTCCGTGATGATCTTCCGGACGAGGCGCTCCGACGGCGCCGCGTACGCCGCCGCGAGCGCGTCCTCCGCCTCCTTCCGCAGGGCGAGGGTCGGCGGCAGCACGGAAAGGCCCTCGCGGGCCAACTTCCTTTTGATCCACCACAGTTCGTCGTACGACGTGTCGGTGACGGCCGGCAACGGCTTTCCCGCGCCCGGCAGTCGGTCGAACTCGCCGCGCCGCTCGGCGTCGCGGATCTGCTTGTCGACCCAGGACTCGAACGGGACACCCGGTGGCTTTCGCTCGGTCATGCGTCCATTGTGCCGGACGTGATGGGCCCGGGCGATTTATCATGCGGCGGCTGTACCCGCACACTTAGGACACAGGACGCCGACAGGCATGCCGAAGACATCTCAAGGGGAGCGCACGTGCTCGAACTGACCATGGCCACCGTCTCCGGGACGGAAGAGGGCGCCACGGCCGGCATGCTGATGGCCGACTCGCCGAGCGACCCGGGCGCCGTGCTGCGGGTGGGCCGGGACAGGTCGGTGTGCCGTCTCGCGACCCCCGACGACTGGCTGTTCGTCTCCCGTGTGCACCTGGAGTTCCTGTGCGGCCCCGACGGCTCCTGGCAGGTTTCGTGGCTGCGCGGGTCGCAGGAAGAGCCCTCCTCCGAGGTGCGGCTCCTCGTCGGTCAGCACGCCCAGCCGCTCGCCTACGGGGGGACCGTGCCGCTCGCCCGCGGCGGCTCCGGCGAGATCGTCGTCCTCGACCGCACCGGGCCGCGCAGCGTCAACGTCGGCTTCTACCACGAGGCCTGAGCCCTCCGCCGGGGCACGGGAGTCCACCGGGCCCCACGGGAGCCCGACGGGCCCGACGGGCCGCACGGGCCGCACGGGAGTCTGCCGGGTCGCAGGGGCTACGCCAGGACGCGCGCCAGCGCGAAACCGTCGTAGCCCTTCGCCCCCACCGTCTGGATCGCCGTGCCGCTCAGCCGCGGATGCGAGCCGATCAGCTCGATCGCGCCGCGGCTGCCGCGCACGTCCTCGGCGTCGCTGTCCGCGTCGGCGACCCTGCCGCCGCGGACGACGTTGTCCACGACGATCAGACTGCCCACACTCGTCAGCCTCAGCGCCCACTCCAGATAGTGGACGTTGTTGCCCTTGTCGGCGTCGATGAAGACCAGGTCGAACGGGGGCGGGTTCTCGTCCGCCAGCCGCGGCAGCGACTCCAGGGCCGCGCCGACCCGCACCTCGACCACCTTGTCGAGGCCCGCGCGGGCGATGTTGCGGACGGCGACCTCCGCGTGCCGGGGGTCGTACTCGAGGGAGACGAGCCGGCCGTCGGCGGGCAGCGCTCGGGCCAGCCAGATCGTGCTGTAACCGCCGAGCGTGCCGATCTCCAGGATCTGCCGGGCCCCCTGCACCTCGGCGAGGATCTGCAGCAGCTTGCCCTGGTTTCCCGTCACGCTGATGTGCGGCAGCCCGGCGGCGTCGCTGTCCCGCAGCGCGGCCGCCATCACCTCGTCGTCCGGGGCGAGACGGCCGGTGAAGTAGGCGTCGACGGCGTCCCAGACCTGCGACTCGCTCATGCGCTCAGCCTCTCGTGTGTCTGACCTGCCGGGGCGGCATGCCAGTGACAAATGGTTAGTTGTGCTAACAAGCCGTGTCAACGACGCCCGCCGCGGACGGCGTCCGTCCGCCCGTGCCGCACGGCTTTGGACGGCTGAATTCACCCACCCGGAGCAGACGGCCCGGCCGCGGCCGACGGCCGGCGGGTGGCGGGGCGTGCCGCTCGCCGCCGGGCGCACCACCGCCCGTCGCCGGCGCGACGCCGCGGGCGCGCTGCCGCGTCCGAGGGGCGTCCGACGCCGCCGTAAACACAGCACGCCTCGCATCACCCCAGCACTCTCCGTACCCGCACCGCGCATGGCTGCCCCGAAGGTACGACGTGGGAGCCCTTTCCCGACCGCGCGGTGATCCGGATCGCGCCCCTCGCGGAGGCGAGCGGTCCAGCGGACGCACTATCCTCTACCGGGCAAAAGGAGACAAAAACGTCGGGCGCGGGAGAGGGGGCCGACGTCTCCGGGTGCGTGGGGGGAGAGACGTGCGCCTCAGGAGAGGCGCCGGCCGATCCCGCGCAGCGCGCGTGGACGAACGGGCGGGAGGCCACAGAGCGTGGCGAATGCGGAACACGGCGGGCGGACGGCGGAACCCCTCGGGCCCCCGGCCGGCAGAACCGACCCGGCCGGAGCCGGTCTGCGCGCGGCCCGCCTCGGCCTGTGGCTGATGGCGGCCCTCCTCGCCGTACGGCAGGCGGTCGTCGTCCTCGGCACCCCGCGCGGAGAACGGCTGACGGATCTGGAGGCCTGGGTCGGACCCGACGGCGTGCTGCACGTCAACGGCTCGCTCTACGGCTCCACGCGCTTCACCGGCACCCCCTTCGGCGGGCTGGTCCTCAAACCCCTCACCCGGGCGGCCGAACAGGCCCTCGGCTGGGGCTGGACCTTCGGCACGCTGCTGTTGGTCGCCGGGCTCGGCGTGATCGCCGCCCGCAACCTGCCCCGTCCGCCCGGCAGACGGGTCGCGCTGCTCGCCGCACCGGTCGCGATCAGCCTGCTCATGCTGTCGCTGCCCGTGCGCAACGCGTTCTGGCTCGGCCAGACCAGCATCATCCCGGTCCTGCTCGTCGTCCTCGGCTGCTTCGTCGCCCGGGACCGGCGGGCCGTCGGCGTCCTCATTGGCGTGGCCGCCGCCCTGCAGCCCACGGTCCTGCTCTTCGCCGTCCTGCTCTGGTTCACCGGCCGCCGCCGGGCCGCTGCCGCCTCCGGGGCGGCCTTCGCCGGCGCCACGCTGCTCGCCTGGGCCGCCATGCCGCACGACTCGTCCGTCTACTGGGTGCACCACATGGCGGGCGCCGGCCTCGGCGGCGCGGCGGACGACCTCGCCAACCAGTCCCTGCACGGCGCCCTGCTGCGCCTCGGGCTGTCCGGGCCGCTCGAGATCGGCCTGTTCCTGTCGCTCGGCGCGGTCGTCGCCGTCCTCGGCGTGCGCCGGGCGGTCCGCTACGCACGCGACGGCCAGCTGCTGCTCGCGGTCGCCGTGACCGGCTGCGCGGCGATCGCCCTCTCGCCCACCGCCTGGCAGCACCAGCTGCTGTGGGTGCTGCCCACGATGGTCGGCCTGGTCGGCAGGCGGGCGTGCGACCGCTACGTCTGGCCGGTGACGGTCATCGTGGTCATGACGCTCCCCGGGGACATGCTGCTGCCCCACACGGCCGCCCTGAACCCGCTGCGGGACAACGCGGTGCTGCTGGCCGCCCTCGCCGCCGCCACGCTCGTCCCGTTCCTGCCGCGCACGTCTCCCTTCTACCGGACGCCGACCCCGGCGAAGACCGCCCCGCAGGCGCCCGCGCGCTGGGCGCGTGTGCCGCTGCTGCCGTTCCTCACGCGCGTCGCGACCCGCCCCAACCTGCTGCTGGAACTGCTGCTGATCCGGGTCACGTACGCGGTCTACCAGCAGGTCCGGCTGGCGGCGACCGGCGGCGCCAACTCCGGCGGACGGGCACGCGCGGAGACGCACGGACAGCAGATCCTCGACCTCGAGCGCTTCCTGCACCTCGACGTGGAGCGCGCGGTCAACCACTGGGCGGCAGGCGTCGGTCGGCTGCGCGACTTCTTCGACTTCTACTACACGTCGTTCCACTTCGCCGTCCCGCTGACGGTCCTCGCGGTGCTGTACGTGCGCCGCCCGGCCGACTACCGCTGGGCCCGCGCGTCCCTCGGCTTCGCGACCCTGCTGGCCCTGGTCGGCTTCTGGCTCTACCCGCTGGCCCCGCCCCGCCTGATGCCCGGCCTGGGCGTCATCGACACGGTGCACGGCGTCCAGGACTTCTCCAAGCCGGACTACGGCACCCTCACCGCGCTGACCAACCAGTACGCGGCGATGCCGTCCCTGCACTTCGGCTGGTCCCTGTGGTGCGGGCTGGTCATCGCGATCGTCGCCCGCAGACGGTGGGTGAAGGCCCTCGGCCTGCTGCATCCGTTCCTCACCGCCTCGTCCATCGTGGCCACCGGCAACCACTGGGTGCTGGACGCGGCCGGCGGCGCGGCGGTGGTGCTGGCCGGCTTCGGCCTGTCCTACCTCCTGACGGGCCCCCGAGCACAGGCCGCCGTCACGGCAGCCCCGGCGACGGCGGCCACGGCGACGGCGGGCTCGGCGGCGGAGGCTGAAGCAGGGCCGGAGGCCGAAGTCGGGTCGAAGACCGAGGCGCAGGCGGCGGCGAGGGGGAGGAGGACGGCCGAGCCGGTGCGGGTGTCCCGGAAGGACCCGGCGCCGAGGTGATCACCCTGCCGCGTCCCGCTCCCCGAGGGCCAGCCGTTCCTGGAGACGGGCGTGGCGGAACTGGTAGACGGGGCCCGTCGCCCGCAGCAGGTTGCGGCGGCGGGCGTCCTCCAGGAAGTGCACCAGTCGAACCGGAGTGCCCTCCTCGTAGTGGAGCTGCACGGCCGTCAGGGCGGTGGCGACGGCGAGGTTGCCGGCGAGGCCCGAGGTGGCGCCGGTCCACACCAGGGCCGTCACCCCGAACATCACCCCCAGCAGGGGGGACTGGGACCAGGCCACGATCGGGCCGACGTACAGCGCGAGGGCGAGGCCGGTGAGCAGCCCCAGGAACAGGCGCAGCCCGAGGTGGTGGCGCCACACGTCTAGCGGTCCCACCGACCGGGTGTCGAGCACCGAGGGCCGGGAGTACTGCTCGCGCACCGGATCGTAGTGACGGCCCGTTCCCAGGGAGAGGAACGGGGCGCCGGAGACGATCTCGTATCCGCGGCCGGTGACCAGCACCTCGCTGAAGCCGAGCGGCAGCGTGACCAGATACCACAGCCACCACGGCGGAGTGTCGTCGAACAGCGGTACGACGGGTATGGCGAAACAGAGCAGGGTGCCCACGAACAGCCATTGTGCGATGCCGGAGCCGACCGTCCTCCGGGTGAAGATGTCGCGCCATCCCGCGCTCGACAGCGGCTGCGGGACGCTGAACCGGGCGAGACGCCGGGCGATCACGTCCCCGCCGGCGATCGCCCCGAGAGGGACGACGACGGCCGTCAGGAGGGTCGGGCTGAGGCTCCAGGCCATGATCGCGCCGGGCGTGCCGCACACCACCGCGGCGACGATCCACACGGCGATCGTCCAGGACCGCCGGCTCGTCCAGCCGGGGACATGCCACCAGCGCAGATCGCGCGTGCCCTCCGCGGTGAGGCGGGCGGCGATGTGGCGGAGCGCGCGCTCGGCGGTCCTCGCGGAGTAGCGGGGACGAGGGCGCCCGGGACGCCGTGTGTAGGCGGCGGCCACCGCATGGTCGAGGAGATGGTTCTCCACGGCGCGAGCGGTGGGGAAGCGGGCGGCGTCGAGGAGTTCGTCGACGGGGTCGTCGTCGCCGTACACGTCACGCAGCAGGGCGATGGCGAGCGGTCCGGAGAGCGCGGCGGCGAGCGGGTCGGCGAGGGGGCCCGCAGAGACGGGGCCGGGGCCGGTCTCCGAGGTCTCCGACAGGAGCCGCCCGGTGAGCGCCCGCCAAGCGGGCGAGGGCGCGGCGGGCAGCCGGTCGAGCAGGTACTCGGCGGCGTCGGCCGGCCGCACGGGCTGGATCTCCAGCGCGAGCGCGCCGCCCAGCCGCGCCTTTTTCGCGGTGAGCACCGCCTCCTTCGCCCGGGACACCAGCACCAGCCGGAAGGGCGCCGTCTCCAGCGCGCTGACCATGGCCCCGCGCAGTCTGCCGGTGACCTCGTCGAGACCGTCCAGGAAGAGGGCGACGCGTCCCTGTTCGAGGAGCCGCCGGGCGCGGGCGCGACCGCCCCGCCCGTGGAACAGGGTGTACTGACGGCTGAGCCGGTCCGCCGCCCAGTCGGTGGCGCTCTCCCCGGCCGGGTCCCATCCGTCGAGGGACAGCAGAACGGGCACGGGGACGCGGGCGCGGTCCGTGGCCGAGGGCCGCGCCGCCCGGTGGGCGAGGGCGTCCAGCAGCAGCAGGACGGCGGTGGCGGACTTGCCGGCGGCGGGCGGCCCGACGAGCAGCAGCCGTCCCGAGGCCAGGCCGCCGTAGACGGCGTGCAGTTCGGCGAGCCCGCCGCCGGCGCGGAGCCCGGCGCGGGTGGTCGGCCCGATGCCGGGCAGGGGACCGAACCGCGCCCGGGCCGCCCCCTCTCCGGTGGCCGCCACGACCCGTCCCGCGGCCTTGCGCTCACTCACGCGCCACCGCACGGGCAACGGCGCGGGATCCGTCAGCCGCCGCAGCGCGGCCTCCTCCTGCCACTGCGCGCCGACCACACGAGCGAGTTCGTCGGCGGCGGTGTCGAGGACGTCCCCGGCGGTGAGGACGGCGTGCTGATGGACGACCTGGACGTTGTGGTCGCCTGCCTGGAAGGCGGCGGGCCCGTGGAAGACGTTGCCGGAGACCTCGGGACCACTGCCGCCTGGTTCGGTCATCTCCCCGGCCCGAAGTGGTTCTCCTGCCGGTTGTGATCGCCGGTCTGCACGGCGGTGGGCCCGTGGAAGGCGTTCCCGGTGACGACGCCGCGCGAAGTGTCGTCGGCCGCCGTGACATCCGCGGTGAGCCGGGCGAGTTGATCGAGAAGCCGTTCGCGTTCCGCCTCGCCGAGCGCTTCGAGCAGCGAGGCGAACTCGCCCTGCCACAGCACGGCGTGCACCGCCCGCACACGCGCCCGTTCCCTCTCGTCGGCGGCGTCCAGTACGGCGGCGGTCCGGTCGAGCCGATCGAGCGCCTCACGTTCGGCGTCGCCGTCCCCCCGCCCGACGAGCCGGGCACACCGGGCCCGGAACCAGGCCCAGCTGTCCGATCCGGCCGCCTGCACCACGGCCATCCCCCCACCGGCCGCAGCCGCGGTCAACGCCTCGCCGAGCATTCCCGGTCCCTCCCCTGGTCCGTGTGAAACGGCATGCTACAGAGCTGAGTTGGAGCGGGCGCCGACTTCGGACGGAGCCCGGACGCCCGCCGGGACCGCCGCCTGCCGGACGCCGCCCACCCCTGTACCCTCGCCCGGGTGAGTGCGGGGAGGACAGGGGGAGTTCGAGGGGGCGAGGCATGAGCGACGGCGAGACCGCCGGGTGCGCCGCAGGTGTCCCCGACCGCACCCCTTCCGCCGCCGCTGCCGTCGGTGCGCGCCTCGGCCGCCGTCACCCTGTCCTGTGGTTCCTGCTCTCGGCACTGTCCGGCGCCGTGACGTTCTTCGTCTGGCTCTGCGGAGTCTTCTCCGGCGGCCTGGACGTGGGAGAGACATGCGCCCTGCGCGGACAGACCTACGACGACGCCTACCGCAGCGAACACTGGCGCGAGCCGAGCCGGTTCTTCCCCCTGCACGACAAATGCAACGCGTCCTACGACCTGGTCCCGGCCTGGGTCAACCCAGCGCTCGTCCTCTTCTCCCTGGTCGCCGTGGGCAGCCTCCTCGCGGCTTGCTGGACGACGTTCGTCCGGGCCCGGCGTTTGTGGCGGACGCGGCGGACTGCCCGCTGACGTCGCTCACGCTCACCGGGCGGCGGTCACGTCCGAGGACGGGCGGACGGGAGCGGAGGGCCGGCCGACGAGTCGTCGCAGCCGCTTTTCCGCAGGGTGCTCGACGCAGTGGTAGGCCGCGGCGGCCAGGGCCAGGCTGGCGACGAGGACACCGGCCCAGAACACGAGCGTGTCGCTGCCGGGAGCGGGCTTGCCCCAGCGGAAGACCGCCAGGCGGAGCACGATCTCGTGGAGGAGGTACCAGGCGAACGACCAGTGCCCGAGCCTGATCATCCAGGTCCCGCCCAGGCCCGTGCGCCGGCCGTCCAGGTCGGCACGGGCGGCGGCGCAGATCAGGACCGCGAAGACGGGAGCGGAGAGCAACTGGGAGGCGGAGTAGGGGCTGTACCAGAGGGCGTCCGGCACCGCCTTCGACCAGGGCAGCAGGACGAGGTGCCAGGCGACGACGAGTCCGGCGGCCACCGGCAGTGACACGGGAGGCCGCCAGCCGCGCTTGAGCGCCAGCCCGGCCACCACGCCCAGCACGAACTGCAGGAAACGGGTCAGCGGCAGGTAGTCGAGCGCCCAGCTCCGGGTGGCGGGCGGCAGCCCGGACAGGGCCGGCCACAGCACGAGGGCCGCGCAGGTGACGCCGACCGCGGTCCAGACCCACACCCGGGCGCGCCGACCGGCGAGGAGCGCCAGCAGAACGGGGAAGGCCAGATAGAAGAAGGCCTCGTCGCTGAGCGACCAGGCCGCCGGGTTGCCTCCGGCGTTGATCACCCGCTGCGGGAACCACGCGTGCATCAGCAGCAGGTTAGCGACCACCGCCTTGGCCGACACGGCGCGGTCCATGTACAGGTACGCGGCCACCGACGCCGCGACGCCGACCGCGAGCAGCGGCCAGATCCGGGCGAAGCGCCGCCAGAAGAACACCCGGGCCGGCACGTTCGCGCCGTCGTACGTCCAGGCGAGCACGACACCCGACAGCACGAAGAAGAAGGTGACGCCGCTGCGCCCGTACCAGACGGCGTCGCTCACCCCCGGCACCTTCCCCGCCTGCCGGGACAGGTGATAGAGCACGACGAGCAGAGCCGCCCAGAAACGCAGCCCCGTGAGCGAGGGCAGCCGATCGCGTCCGGCTCCCGGTATGGAGATCAACGGCGGTCCTTCATCGACGGCGGCGGCACGACCTGCGCGGGCCGGAAACCGAGCCGACCCGCCCGCCCCACGCACAAAAGGCAGAGGCTAACACCGGCACAGCGCAGAACCCCGCCGCAGACGCCCGCAGCCCACGCAGGCCGCTTCCGGCCAACGGGCCGCCGTCGATCGGTGCCTGTGCTGGACCTTGTTCGTTTTTGTTGCGCGCATTCAAGCCACGTGGAGCGTCGGGAGTGGCTGCGCATCGTCATATGACCTTGACGCAAGGTGAGGCGAAGGTTTGAATTCGCTTAAATTTTGAAGATCTTGTGACTCTGGGGGCGGGGTTCTGTGCAGTTCGTGCGGGGGAGATCAGGCATGCCCAGAAGCCCTGGCCCGGCGCGTGGCAGGCGCGGACCAGCGGCCACGGCTGTGTTGGTCGTACTGTCGGGCGTACTTGTCCTGCCGGGCCAACTGGCCGCTGCCTCCGCCGCTGAGGCGGAATCCGCGCCTCTGACCGAGGCGCAGCAGGCGTTGGCGGATGCCGAGAAGTCCGGGCAGCGTGTGGAGGTGACGGGCGAGCGCACGGACCGTACGACGACCTTCGCCAACCCGGACGGTTTCACCTTGACGCTCGAGCAGTCGGTCGTCCCTGTGCGGGTCAGCAAGCCCGGCGGCGGCTGGCAGAAGCCGGACGCGACACTGGAGAAACGTTCCGATGGGTCCGTGGGGCCGAAGGCTGCCGCAGTGTCGATCGCCTTCTCGGCAGGCGGCGAGAAGGAGCCTCTGGCGCGGATCGCGGGCGAGGGCACCTCACTCGAACTGCAGTGGCCGGGCAAGCTGCCCGCCCCGCGGCTGGAGGGGACCAAGGCCGTCTACGAGGACGTCCTGAAGGATGTCGATCTGCAGGTGACGGCGACTCCGGAGAGCTTCCAGCCGGTCTTCGTCGTCAAGACGCCGAAGGCGGCGGCCAACGAGGAGTTGAAGCAGCTCACGTTCGGGCTCAAGGCCCATGGCCTGGACGTCCGTAAGGGCGCGGCCGGCAACCTGGCCGCTGTCGACGGCAGCGGTCGCACGGTGTTCAGAGCGCCGCCCGCGCGGATGTGGGACTCCGCAGGCGAAGCGTCCGGGCAGACCGGAGCGTCCGCGAAGACAACGCAACTGATGAGCGCCCAGACGCTGTCCGAGGGCACGGCGGAGCCTTCTGACCCGTCCGAACTCGCACCTTCCGGTTCGGGTCTGGAGCCGGGTCAGGGCGACAAGGTCGCCAAGATGGACGTGGCCGTCACCAAGGACTCGCTTTCCGTCGTTCCGGACGCGACCATGCTCTCCAAGACCGAGGCGTCGGCCTTCCCTCTCTTCATCGATCCGACCGTGGGCTGGGGAGGATCTGAGCGGACGCTCCTGCGCAGTGACGGATACGAGTCCTACGGCTGGAGCAACGGCGACGACGGCCAGGGCAAGGGCGCCGGCAAGTGCGGTACCTGGCAGGGCTACTACTGCGGTCCGGGGTACGTGCAGAAGCTGTACTACGAGTTCTCGCCGGCAAGTCTGCAGGGCAAGAAGGTCCTCGACGCCACTTTCCGGGTGACCGAGCCCTGGGCGTTCCAGTGCGACCCGCGCTGGGTGGACCTCGTCCGCACGAACAACATCTCCTCCGCGACCACCTGGTCGTCACGGCCGGCCGAGCTGGACCTGATGGTGGACGTCAACGTGTCCGCGGGCCGGGGCTCGCTGTGCTCCCCGGACGCCCCGGACGCCCCGATCGAGTTCAACGACAACCCGAGCGAGACGAACGAGAACCTGACGTCGACGGTGGCGAACTTCGCGGCAGGCAAGTTCGCCCGGCTGACCCTGGAGATCAAGGCTCACGACGAGTCGGATCCGTCGGCGTGGAAGCGCTTCAAGAACGACGCGGTGCTCGCGGTCAAGTACGTGGCGGTACCCGCCCTTCCTACGGAGGTCGGGCTGGTCACTGGAACTGGCTTCGTTTGCTCCACCAACGCGGCCGACCCGGCTGTCGTGTCCGATCCGACCCCGCTGGTGCAGGGCAGACCGCGCACCGCGTCCGGTGGCTCGGTGGGCGCAAGCCTGCGTATCCGGTGGCGGACGGAGAAGTCCTCAGGCACGTCGTGGACGGTCACGCACACGGACGTCGACGGTCCGACCTCCGGCTACGTCGGGAACCTCGTCAAGCAGTCTCGCAGCCTGCCCGCTCTCCAGGAGGGCGTGCTGTACCGGCTGAAGGCCCTCACCTTGTCCTACTACCAGGACGGCAGCAGTCGGCAGAACACGGGCTACACCACGCCCTGCTATTTCAAGGTCGACCCCACCGCGCCGAAGCCGTCGCAGGTGATTGTCGGCGCGCCGTACACGCAGTGCCTGCCCAACGACTGTACGGCGCACGGCGGACCCGGAGTGCTGGCCAAGTTTTCCTTCAACCCGGCCACCGGTGACAACAACATCGTCGCCTACCAGTACCGGCTCTCCACGGTTGCCGGGTGGTCGTCGGACCAGGCGGGCGCGTCTGCCTCAGTCAGCGTGACACCGCCGGTCGAAGGCACGTATCGCCTGATCGTCCGGGCAAAGGACAAGGTCGGCCGTTACGGTGCCGAGTCCATCGTGGACTTCTTGGTCGCCGACGGTCAAAAGCCGGTCGGACAATGGAACTTCACCGAGAGCAGCGGCGTAGCGTCGGACTCGGCGACGTGGGACGGCGCGGATGACGCGACGCTGGCCGGCGGAGCCGTTCGCGACGACCACGGCCGTCGTGGGCTGATCACGCACGATACGTCCGGTGCGGCCTTGGAAACGCCGGTGAGGGACAGGGGCCTGACTCTCGACGGAAGCACGGGCTACGCGGCAACGACCGCGACGGTCCTTGACACCTCTGGCTCCTATACCGTCTCTGCCTGGGTGCGCGTCGACCCCGAGGCCGCGCGAACCTTGACGGTACTGAGCCAGGCGCCCAACAGTGCAAGCCCGTTCTCCCAGAAGTTCACCCCGTTCGGGTTGTCGTACGCGGGCGGAGGGGCCGACACCTGGAGCCTGAGCGTGCTGAGCACGGACGGCGTCCTACGAAAGGCCAGTGCCCCGCAGACGTCGCCGCGCGGTGTGTGGACCCACGTTGCCGGTGTCTACGACGCGGAGGCGAAGAAGGCCAGCCTCTACGTGAACGGGACACTGCGGAGCACTGTCGACGCAGGAACGGCATGGAAGGGCTCGGGTCCGCTTCAGATCGGCAGAGGCGTCTGGGCCGATGCATACACGGACTACTTCAAAGGCAGCATCGACGAGCCGACGACGTGGCAGCGGGCTTTGTCGCAGACGGAGATCGCGGTGACAGCACGTGCACTGACGTCGAAGAACTACGCCGGAGTGGAACTGGTCGCCGACTGGTCGGCCGACAGAGGTGTGGGCACCACGATCGCCGACACCACGTCCGGTTACGGCCGGTCGCTGACCCTCAGTGGTGGAGCTTCGCTGGACGGTGAGTCGATCGTGCTGGACGGAATAGACGGCGCGGCAACCACGGCCGGTCCCGTAGTGGACGACACCGGTTCGTTCACCGTCACGGCCCTGGCGGCTTTGAACGGTGCCAAGTTGCTCGACAAGCAGGTCGGTTACACAGGTCAAGTGGTCGGCCAGCGGACGTCCGACGGCTCGGCCTGGGGCTTCTGGTACGAGCTGACGGACAAGGTGACTGTCTTCGACGAGGAGGCCGGGGAGGAGAAAACCGTCCCGCAGGGTTTCTGGCGCTTCGGTCGGCTCAACGCCGACGGCACCTTCAGTGCGGTGGCCTCTGAGGACAACGCGCTGTTGGACGGCATGGTCAGGATGACCGGTGTCGTCAACGCCCAAGACGGCACGATCGGCCTTTATCTGGGAGCCGTTCCCAACGGTGACCAACAGGCCTTCACCGCCAAGATCGGCACGGGGGACTTCGCCGTCGGCAAGGGGTTCAGCGGTAACGCGTGGAAGCACTACCTGCCCGGACGGGTAGCCGAGGTCCGTCTGTGGGCGGGCGCGATGGCGGGACCCGATCAGGTCGCAGAGACGGTCGGTGACTGACAGGCAGATGTGGTGGGGGCGGCCTCGACGGCTCCCATCACAACAGCAGGCACAGCAGGCACAGCAGGCACAGCAGGCCGCGGACGCGCTGGCTGAAACCACTCTCAACGGGACCGGTGGGGCGGAAGAAATGAACCTTGGCAGGGGCACCTCAGGGATTGCCCGGGATGTGAAGCGCCGCACCGGCCGGATCCTGGTGCAGTCGCTGGCACTAGCGCTTGTCGTGCCCCTGGGCGTGGCGCAACTGGCACAAGCCGCGGAATCCCCAGGTCTCGGGCGCTCCGACGTGCCCGCGTCCCGGGTGAGCAAGGTCAAGGAGTTCGAGGGCCTCGGCGCGGAGAAGGCCCGACAGCAGGTCGCGCGGGACAAGAAGGCCAACAAGGCACAGGCCGACCAGGCCCGCACACAACAGAAGGCGATCTGGCCCGGAAGGGGCGAGGCGACACTCGGTCTCTCGCAGGGCAAGGCAGTCGGCGCCAAGCCGGCCGGCGTCCCGGTCACCATCGCGCCGCTCACCGCCGGGAAAGCCGCCGCGGGCGGCAAGACGCGTCTCACCATGCTGGACCAGAACGCCGCCCGCGCGGCAGGCGTCACCGGCGTGCTGCTGACCGCGGACGCGGACACCGCCGGAGACGCGAAGGTCAGCGTCGACTACAGCGGCTTCGCCTCGGCCATCGGCGGCGGCTGGTCGCAGCGACTGCGTCTCGTGCAAATCCCCGCCTGCGCGTTGACGACGCCCGAGAAGCCGGAGTGCCGTAAGCAGCGTCCGCTGGTGTCGGACAACGACCTCGAGCGTCAGTCTGTGTCAGCCAACGTGAGCCTCGCCGAGGCCGGCAGCGGACCTGCCACGCAGCTTATGAAGACGTCGGGCAGTGCCGCTGCTCCCGCCGCCACCGTGCTGGCCGTGACGGCCGCCGCACCCGGTTCCGGAGCATCCCCGAAAGGCTCCGGAAGTTACGCGGCTACGCCGCTGTCGGCGTCCTCGTCCTGGGAGTCCGGTGGCAGCTCGGGCTCCTTCACCTGGTCGTACGACTTCACGCTGCCTCCGGCGGCCGCAGGCCCGCAGCCGCCGCTGTCCCTCTCGTACGACTCGGGCAGCGTGGACGGTCGTACCGCCACCTCCAACAACCAGGGCACCTCGGTCGGTGAGGGCTTCGGCATCATCGAGTCCTACATCGAGCGCTCCTACGGATCCTGCGACGACGACGGTCACGACGACGTCTTCGACTCCTGCTGGAAGTACGACAACGCGCGCATCGTGCTGAACGGCAAGTCGTCGCAGCTGGTCAAGAACGACGGTGACGGCCTGTGGCGGCTGGAGAACGACGACGCCTCGAAGGTGACTCGCTCCACCGGCGCGGACAACGGCGACGACAACGGTGAGTACTGGACCGTCGTCACCGGCGACGGCACCAAGTACGTGTTCGGCCAGAACAAGCTCGACGGCGCGGACGCCCAGCGCACCAACTCCGTCTCGACGGTGCCGGTGTTCGGCGACGACTCCGGTGAACCCGGCTACTCCGGCGGCGACGCCTTCGCCGACCGCTCCCTCGACCAGGCCTGGCGGTGGAACCTCGACTACGTCGAGGACACCCGAGGCAACGCGGCCACCTACTGGTACGCGAAGGAAACCAACTACTACAAGAAGAACAAGTCCGAGACCGCCAAAGCGGCCTACACGCGCGGCGGTTACCTGAGCCGCATCGAATACGGACTGCGCAAGGGCGCTCTCTTCACCGACAAGCCCGACGCGAAGGTCACCTTCGATTACGCCGAACGCTGCACCGCCTCGGACTGCTCCAGCCTGACCAAGGAAACCTCCGAGAACTGGCCCGACGTCCCCTTCGACGCGATCTGCTCCAAGGACGACGACGATTGCGACGCGTCCAGCCCGTCCTTCTTCTCCCGCAAGCGCCTGACCGGGATCGACACCTTCTCCTACAACGCCACCACGACCGCGTACGACCCCGTGGACTCCTGGGACCTGACGGAGGAGTACCTGGACGGCGGTGACATCGGTGACAGTTCCGACCAAGTGCTGACCTTGAAGTCCCTCAGGCGCACCGCGAAGGCGGGCGACACGCCCATCACCCTCGCACCGGTGACGTTCACCTACCACATGCGCCCCAACCGGGTCGACGCCACGGACAACATCCTGCCCCTGACCCGCCCGCGCATCAACACCGTCACGTCCGAGACCGGTGCGATCACCACCGTGACCCTCTCCGGCGAGGAGTGCGTGCGCAGCCAGGTGCTGAACGCGGCGCCCGACACCAACACCCGATCCTGCTATCCGCAGTTCTGGCACATCAACGGCGCCGAGAATGCCTCCATCGACTGGTTCCACAAGTACCGGGTACTGGCCGTCACCGTCTCCGATCCGACCGCCGCCAACGAGACGGTCGAGCACGCGTACTCCTACAGCGGTGCCGCCTGGCACTACGACGACGATCCGATGACGAAGAAGGCCGAGCGCACCTGGTCGCAATGGCGCGGATACGCCCAGGTCACGGCCTGGACGGGTGCGACAGACAGAACCCGCTCGAAGACGGTCTCCCTCTACCTGCAGGGCATGCACGGCGACGAGAAGAACGACGGCACCACGAAGTCCGTCTCCGTCGCACCGCTGGCGGCACCGGCTCTCGGAGCGGCCTCCGTCACCGACAGGGACGAGTACGCGGGGCAACTGCGCGAACAGGTCACCTACGACGGCGCCACGGCGATCGCGGCGACAGTGAACGATCCCTGGTCACAGGAGACGGCTCGGCAGACGCCGCCCGGCGCCGGTGACCACGTCGCACGCTACGTCCGTACGCAGAAGGTGCACGGCTACACCTACCTGACCATGTCCAAGACCTGGCGGGAACGCCTGACCAGCACGTCTTTCGACAGCTACGGCATGCCGGTGACGGTGGAGGACGCCGGGGAGGTGGGCAAGGCATCGGACGAGACCTGCACGCGCACGTGGTACGCCCGCAACGCCGACCTCGGCATCACCAGTGCGGTGTCCCGCACCCGCGCGGTCGCCCGTACCTGCGCGACGGCGGACAGTTCGTTGGTTCTGCCCGCGTCCATGGACCCGGCGAAGCCCAAGCGCGGCGATGTGATCGCCGACGTCAGCACCGTGTACGACACCGCCACCGTCACGGCCTGGTCGGCGTCCCAGAAGCCCACCAAGGGTCTGGCGACCTGGACCGGCCGCGCCACCGGTTACGCAGCCACCGCCGACGCCGACGCCGACGGCGACCGGCTGCCGAGCGCATGGCAGAAGATCTCCGCCACGACATACGACACTCTGGGCCGACCCCTGAGCGTCAGCGACGCGACCACGAACTCTCCCACCGTGCTCGCTTACACCCCCGTTGACGCAGGTCCGCTGACCCGGACCATCACCACCGACCCCAAGACCTACAAGACGGTCAGCTACCTCGACCCGCGCCGAGGCCAGCCACTGCGCGTCTACGACGTCAACAGCAAGAAGACCGAGCTGAGCTACGACGCGCTCGGCCGCACGACCCAGGTCTGGCTGCCGAACCGGACGAGCGGGAGCCAGGCGCCGAATCAGAAGTTCGCCTATCACCTGGACAACACCAAGGCGTCGTGGGTCTCGTCCTCGTCCCTGAATAACGACGGCGAAACGTACAACACCACCTACGCGCTGTACGACGCACTCCTGCGTCCCCTCCAGTCACAGTCACCGACTCCCAACGGCGGTCGGCTGGTGACCGACACTCGATACGACACGCGTGGCCTGGCGTACGAGACGCACGCCGACACCTTCGACAACACCAGCACGCCCAACGGCACGTACACCCGGGCCGAGAACGGTGAGGCCCCCACGCAGGCAGAGACGGTGTTCGACGGCGCGGGCCGCGCCACCAGCACCAGCCTGTACATCTTCGGGGTCAAGAAGTGGACCACCGCCACCAGCTACACCGGTGACTCCGTCGCGACCACGGCGCTCGAGGGCGGCTCGGCGCACCGCACGATCACCGACGTGCGCGGCCAGACGACCGAGACTCGTGAGTACGCGAGCACAAGCCCGGCCGACGCCTCCTTCGGCAGCACTGTCGGAGCTTCGTACACCCGTACGAAGCTGACCTACGGCCTGGACGGACAGCAGGAGACGATCACCGGACCGGACGACGCCACATGGTCATACGTCTACGACTTGTTCGGCCGCCCGGTGTCCGCGGTCGACCCCGATAAGGGATCCACCACCACCGAGTACGACGTCCTCGACCGCCCGGTGAAGTCCACGGATTCACGAGGCAAGTCGGTCCTGACTGCATACGACGAACTGGGCCGCCCCACCGGTACCTGGGAGAACTCCCAGACGGACGCCACCCAGCTCACCGCCTTCGCCTATGACGCCCCCCTCAAGGGTGAGCCCACCTCGTCCACCAGGTACGTGGGCGGCAAGTCCGGAGCGGCGTACACGCAGACCGTCACCGCGTACGACAACCTGAACCGCGCCACCGCCACCCAGCTGCAACTGCCGGCGAGCGACCCGTTCGTGAAGGCCGGAGCGCCGACCACCCTGGCGTTCGAGACGTACTACAACATCGACGGCACGTTGAAGATGACGAAGGAGCCGGCTCTCGGAGGGCTGCCGTCCGAGTATGTCGACTACGACTACGACTCCCTGGGGCATGTGAAGTCGATCGGCGGCGCGACCGGCTATCTGCTGAACGTCGACTACTCGGCTCTCGCGCAGCCCATGCAACTGGAGTTGGGAACAGGCGGCACGGACGCCAAGAGTTTCTTCGTCGCCAACACCTTTGAGGAAGGCACCGGCCGCCTCCGCAACAGCCACGTCACAGACAAGACCCACGGCTACATGCTGCAGGACCTCAACTACTTCTACGACGAGACCGGCAACGTCACGGCGATCAGCGATCCGACCCTTCTGGGCGGCGCGAGTTCCGCCGACACCCAGTGCTTCGCGTACGACGGCCACCAGCGCCTGACGGAGGCCTGGACCCCCGCTTCACAGAAGTGCTCCGACGCCCGAAGCGCGTCCAGCTTGTCGGGCCCGGCCCCGTACTGGTCGTCCTACACCTACAACCAAGCGGGTCAGCGGACCAGCGAGACGGTCCACAAGAGCACCGGCGACACGAAGACTACCTACTGCTACGGCAGCACCGCCCAGCCGCACACCCTGACCGGCACCACGACCAAGCCCGCATGCACGGCTCCTGAGCGGACCTATACGTACGACAAGTCGGGCAACACGTCGCTGCGCCCCGGCGCAAAGGGAACCCAGACCCTGACGTGGTCCACCGAGGGTCAGTTGAGCAAGCTCACGGAGAACGGCGCGTCGACGGACTACGTGTACTCCGCCGACGGCTCCCTGCTGATCCGTAACACGCAGAACGGCGAGCGAGTCCTGTACGCCGGTGCCACGGAACTCCACCTCCGTGCCAACGGCACGATGTGGGCCCAGCGTTACTACGCGGCCGGCGACGTCACGGCGGCCGTCCGCACGAACCAGTCGGGCACCAACAAGCTCAGCTACCTGACGGGCGACCGACACAACACCTCGTCGCTCTCCCTGAACCCGGACGCCAACCAGACCTTCACCAAGCGCTACACGACGCCGTTCGGCAGCGACCGCGGCGCCCCGCTGTTCGGTCCCTGGCCCGACGACAAGGGCTTCCTCGGCAAAACACGGGACACCACGACCGGCCTGACGCACATCGGCGCCCGCGAATACGACCCGTCCATCGGCCAGTTCCTCAGCGTCGACCCCGTCCTCATCCTCGCTGATCCGCAGAGTCTCAACGGATACAGCTACAGCGACAACAACCCAGTCACCCATAGCGACCCCACCGGTCTTTGTATGGCCGATCAGTGTGGCATCGGCTACCCCATTGGGGGAACCGGTTCCAACGGCGGAAAGAAAGAATACGTCACCCATGCCCCTTCCGGTGCTGGCGGGGTGGGAGCTCCCTCGTACAGCGGGGCTGGATACGTCGGCGATCTTCCAGCAGCTGCTCACGGCGACTCAAACAATGTCGTCAAGAAAAATGGCGAATGGAACGTCAAGATCTATCCGGGCGTTTATGTGCCCGCCAATAATCCACATGCTACTGAGGTTGCTGAGTCATTCCATGAGTGGGTTGACTACGTTTGTGACCCCAAGTTGGGATACAGCTACGACTGCATGGCGCCTGGGGCGGACGGATCTGATCCAAATTCCTATCAAAGACTCAAGGGGAAAATGTATTCGTGCCCCTCGGGGTGGGATTGTGGTGATGACTGGTTCAATCCTGTCGACTTGGTAACCGCCGGAGCCGAGTCCGGCTTGGTTGCCGGCAACGGGAGGCTCGGTGCTCTGCGCGGACGGGGATCCGGTAAAAACTCGGCTGCGGGCGGGCTGTGCAGCTTCGACCCGGAGACGAAAGTCCTTATGGCGGACGGTGAAACGAAGCCCATCGACAAGGTCGAGGCGGGGGATCGCGTCGAGAGCGCCGATCCCGAAACTGGAAAGCATCGAGGCGTACGCAAGGTCACTGCCGCTTTCGTGCACCATGACGACGACTTGATCGACGTAGTGATCAAGGATCTCAAGGGCAAGGATCTGACACTCCGGACCACGTCGCGTCACCCCTTCTGGGACGACACCACCCACTCCTGGGTGCAGGCCCGCAGCCTCCGACCCGGCCACGTCCTAAAGACTGCTACCGATGAACGCGTCCGGGTCATTGCGGTCAAGGATCGACCCGGTGACGCCGACATGTACAACCTCACCGTCGATGAACTGCACACGTACTATGTGTTGGCGGGCAAGACCCCAGTCCTGGTTCACAATGCCTGCCCGCCCGCTTCCGCAGTCATCAATCTGCCTGAGGTAGCAGCTGCCAAGCCTCTCAAGCCTTCTCAGGTTGAGAAAGCGTGGGAAAATTTCCTGGGACCCGGTCCGTACACGAATATTCATCCGCGGACCGGACAGGCTGACCCTAACCGTCTCGTATCCGCCGACGGGCGTCGCAGTATCCGAATGGGTGATCACGAGATGAACAGTAAGCCCACGAAGTTCCACTATCACGAGGAGACTTGGGATTGGAACTCTCTCAACAATACATGGACCGTAGGTAATACGATGCAGCGCGTTCCTTTGGGGGTGAAATAGTGAGAGTGGAGATTTTGCGCATAGTGGATCCCTCCCGAGGGATTGTGTCCTTCTGGTGTGACTTCGGCGCTGCATCCGGCCGTTGGATGGGGTCGAGTCCTCCCAGGACTGGTGGATTCGATGTCGAGATTGAGGTTCCCGAAGAGGTGACGGACTGGGCTCCAGTCGCCTCAGGTGTCAGCTCCATCTCGGAGGGGGGCGGCGCGGAGCCCGGTACCTTGATTACGGGAGAAGTCGTCAGGGTCGGCGGGAGTGATGATCCGGTCGTAGAGATCAGAGTGGGGTCTGACATCGTTCTGACCGAGATCCCGGACCGGCGCGCAGAAGTTCCCTTGGACGGGGCGATTTCCTTCCGAGTTCCCGAAATTCTGCTCTACCCGTACGATCTGTAACTTGATCTCGGTCTATCGTGGCGGCTCGCCGACTGGCGGGCCGTTGCGGTGGGGCGCCAGCACCAGTCGTTGTTTAATTATCGGACGTGCGCCGCAGTGGGTGGCTCTTCAAAGAGGTTCCGAGATGCCGCTGAAAGCCTCAATAGGTTCGCCCAGCAGTTGCTTTCTCTCGGCGAGATCGACGCCCTAGCCTAGTCTAGAGGTGAGGTGCCAATCTCACCCCCTCACGTCAGCGGCGAGTGGGTGAACGAGCACTGGCAATCAGCACTCGAACCACACCGTTTTTCCGCCTTCGGGGGTCGGTGTCACGCCCCACCTGTCCACCAGGGCGTTCAGGAGAAACAGGCCTCGGCCGCTTTCTGAGTCCGGGTCCGGTGGTGACTCCGTGAGGGTCGGGAGGCGTTGGCCGTAAGTGTCTGTTACTTCTGCACGGACTCCTGTTGCCTGCCTCTGGAGCAGCAGGGTGCACCGGCGGTTCGGGACGTGGCGGACGGCGTTGGCGATCAGCTCCGTCAGCGCCAGTTCCACCGTGTCCGTCAGCGGCTCCATGTTCCAGTCCGCCAGGAGCCTGCGGGCGATTCTGCGGATGTGGCGGGCCGAGTGGGCGTCGGCCGTGAGGGCCATACGGTACTGGGTGGGGACCGGGGGTGCGTAGATCGAGGGGAAGTATCCGTTCACGCTCCGAGGATGACCTCGCGCAACTACTCTGGGCTACAGAGTGAATGCAACCCGTGGTCGTGTGAGAGAGGGGCCCTGCGTGACCCATGTGAGCGTTCTTGACCCCGGAGCTTCGCCGCTCGACTACTACGGGTTCGAGTTGCGGCGACTGCGGGAGGCGGCCGGCCTTACGCAACGGCAGATGGGGGACGTCCTCAACTACACCGGCTCGCTGGTTGGGCAGATCGAGACGGCCCGGAAGGTTCCCACCCCTGAGTTCAGCGAGCGCGTGGACGCGGCGCTGGGTACTGGTGGCCTCTTCTCTCGGCTCGTCGTCCTCGTCCTGCGCAGTCAGCTTCCGGTCTGGTTCCAGCAGGTGGCTGAGTTGGAGGCGCAGGCTATCGAGATCTGCACCTTCCAGACCCATCTGGTGCACGGGTTGCTGCAGACCCCGGCCTACGCCCGTGCCGTTCTCGGGGTGCTCGATCGCAATGACCTCGATGACCGCGCCGCAGTCCGGCTCGCTCGCCAGCGCATTTTCGGCAAGGCCGATCCACCCGTGTTCTGGCTGGTGTTGAGCGAGGCGGCGCTGCGGCAGGAGATCGGCGGACGGGCCGTCATGCGCGAGCAACTGGCCCATCTGTTGTCGTTCGAGGGGAACCCTCGGATCAATGTGCAGGTGCTGCCGTTTGCCGCCGGGGCCCACCCTGGCACGCAAGGCTCGTTCAACGTCTACCGCTTCACCGGCGACCCGGCCATCGTCTATACCGAGGGCTATGGCATCGGCTATCCGAGCGCAAACCCGGACACAGTCAAGGACTGTTCACTCCGTTACGATCATCTTCGGGCTGCCGCTCTCTCCCTCAAGGATTCTGCGGAGCTAATCCGGCGAGTGATGGAGGAGCGCTATGGGGAGCAAAGTGACTCTGACGGGGATCCAGTGGCGTAAGTCCAGCTACAGCGGGGACCAGGGCGGGGACTGCGTCGAAATCGCCCAGCCTGTTGCTGAGGCAGGTGCCGTTGTTGCTGTTCGTGATTCCAAGGACCCGGCGGGGCCGGTGTTGACTGTTGGGCCCGCCGGGTTCTCGCGGTTTCTGGGGTGGGTTACAGGCGTTGGATGATCGTGCCGGTGGCCAGGGCGCCGCCTGCGCACATGGTGATCAGGGCGAACTCCTTGTCGGTGCGCTCCAGTTCGTGCAGGGCCGTGGTGATCAGGCGGGCGCCCGTCGCGCCGACCGGGTGGCCGAGGGCGATCGCTCCGCCGTTGACGTTGACCTTGGACAGGTCGGCGTCGAAGACCTTCGTCCAGCTCAGCACCACCGACGCGAACGCCTCGTTGATCTCGACCAGGTCGATGTCCTTCAGGGTCATGCCCGCCTTGCCGAGCACCGCGCGGGTCGCGTCGATGGGGCCGTCCAGGTGGAAGTGGGGGTTCGCGCCCACCAGGGCCTGGGCGACGATCCGAGCCCTCGGCTTCAGCTTCAGGGCGCGAGCCATCCGTTTCGAGGCCCACATGATCGCCGCCGCGCCGTCGCTGATCTGCGAGGAGTTGCCGGCCGTGTGGATCGCCGTCGGCATCACCGGCTTCAGGCCCGCCAGCGCGTCCAGCGAGGTGTCGCGCAGGCCCTCGTCACGGTCGACCAGACGCCACATGCCCTGGCCCGCCGCCTGTTCGTCCTCCGTGGTGGGGACCTGGACGGCGAAGGTCTCGCGCTTGAAGCGTTCCTCCGACCAGGCCGTCGCCGCCCGGTTCTGCGAGAGGACGCCCAGCTCGTCCACGTCCGCACGCGTCAGGCCGCGGTGGCGCGCTATGCGTTCCGCCGCCTCGAACTGGTTGGGGAGGTCGACGTTCCACTCGTCCGGAAACGGTTTTCCCGGGCCGTGCTTCGAGCCCGAGCCGAGCGGGACGCGGCTCATCGCCTCGACGCCGCAGCTGATGCCGACGTCGATCACGCCCGCCGCGATCATGTTCGCCGTCATGTGCGAGGCCTGCTGCGAGGAGCCGCACTGGCAGTCGACGGTGGTCGCCGCCGTCTCGTAGGGGAGGCCCACGGTCAGCCAGGCGGTGCGGGCGGGGTTCATGGACTGTTCGCCGGCGTGGGTCACGGTGCCGCCGACGATCTGTTCCACGGCGTCGGCGGGGATGCCGGTGCGGCCGAGGAGTTCGCGGTAGGTCTCGCCCAGGAGATAGGCGGGGTGCAGGTTGGCGAGCGCGCCGCCGCGCTTGCCGATGGGAGTGCGGACTGCTTCCACGATCACGGGTTCGGCGGCCATGGGTGCGGATCCCTTCGGAACTAGTACGTGTTCTAGTTCTGCTCTGTGCAGTCTGCTGACGTGACGTGCGTCACCGCAAGGGTCTTGCAGCCTCAAGGCTCCTGAACTACCTTCTCCGCAATCTGTTTCTGATGACACGTCAGATTCTGCGGATGCCGACGTAGCCGGCGTCGTCAGATGGCTGGAGCCGCCGATGCACTGTCCAGCGCTTCCCGACGGGTTCGACTTCACCGACCCCGACCTGCTGCAACGCCACGTTCCCCTGCCCGAGTTCGCCGCGCTGCGGCAGGCCGAACCGGTCCGCTGGATCCCTCAGTCGGGCAATGTCGCCGGCTTCCAGGACGAGGGTTATTGGGCGGTGACCCGGCACGCGGATGTGAAATACGTGTCCACGCACCCCGAGCTCTTCTCCTCCTACCTCAACACCGCGATCATCCGGTTCAACGAGCGCATCGAGCGCTCCTCGATCGACGCCCAGCGGTTCATCCTGCTGAACATGGATCCGCCCGAGCACACCCGGGTGCGGCAGATCGTGCAGCGCGGGTTCACCCCGCGGGCCATCCGCGGGCTCGAGGAGCGGCTGCGGGCGCGGGCCGTCGACATCGTCGAGCGGGCGCGCGAACAGGGCGGCGGTTCCTTCGACTTCGTCACCTCCGTCGCCTCGGAGCTGCCGCTGCAGGCCATCGCCGAGCTGATCGGCATCCCCCAGGACGACCGCGCGAAGATCTTCGAGTGGTCCAACAAGATGATCGCGTACGACGACCCCGAGTACGCCATCACCGCCGAGGTCGGCCAGCAGTCGGCCGCCGAGGTGATCGCCTACGCCATGAACATGGCCGCCGAGCGCAAGCAGTGCCCCGCGCAGGACATCGTCTCCACGCTGGTGGCCGCCGAGAACGAGGGCAACCTCAACTCCGACGAGTTCGGGTTCTTCGTCCTCATGCTCGCCGTGGCCGGGAACGAGACGACCCGCAACGCCACCACTCACGGGATGCACGCCTTCCTCACCCACCCCGAGCAGTGGGAGCTCTACAAGCGCGAACGGCCCGACACCGCCGCCGAGGAGGTCGTGCGGTGGGCCACCCCCGTCGTCGCCTTCCAGCGGACCGCCACCCAGGACACCGAGCTCGGCGGCAAGCCGATCAGGAAGGGGGACCGGGTCGGCATCTTCTACGCCTCCGCCAACCGCGATCCCGAGGTGTTCGAGAACCCGGACTCCTTCGACGTCACCCGCGATCCCAATCCGCATCTCGGGTTCGGCGGGGGCGGACCGCACTTCTGCCTCGGCAAGTCGCTCGCCGTCCTCGAGATCAACCTCATCTTCAACGCCATCGCCGACGCCATGCCTGGCATGACGCTGGTCGGCGACCCGCGACGACTGCGGTCCGCCTGGATCAACGGGGTGAAGGAGCTGAGGGTCAGCGCGGGGTGACCCCGGCGGCGCCGTCCCCGCGCATCGGGACGGCCGCCGGGCGGCCTCCCTCGCGGTCGGCCCTGCTCGCAGCCGGGCCTCGCTCGCGGTCAGTCCTCGCCGGACGCCGTGCAGGCCATGGCCGCCGACGTCACGGAGGCCAGCAGCAGCGGAATCGCCAGGTCGGTGTGGAGCACCAGGGCCGCGCCGAGCACCGCGCCCGAGAACATCGCCGTCACGGCCGCGGCGCGGCGGGGCGATCCCCGGCCCGAGCCGTCGCCCGCCCAGGAGTCCGCGGCCAGGCCGGTGAGGGTCATCGTCACGACGGTGGTCGTGGTGATGCCGGGCACCGACAGTCTGCGGACCGTCGCGTTGCGCAGGCCCATCGCGAACGCGGTCAACGTGATGACCGCGTAGACGGTGACCTGGGCGTCGTCCGAGGTGGCGGACGCCACGGCCGCCGCGACCGCTAGGAGGAGCGCCTCGGTGGCCAGCATCGCCCGCGCCGGTGCACGGCGTGAGCCGTCGCCCAGCCGCCGGGCGACACGGCCGCCGGTCGCGGCGCCTGCCAGGAAGAAGACGAGTGAAGTCGCCGTGTGCGGGACCGAGAAGCCGGGGGCGCCGGCTGCGGCGAAACCCAGCACCACGACGTTGCCGGTCATGTTGGCGGTGAAGACATGCCCCAGACCGAGATAGGTGACCGCGTCGATGAGGCCGCTCATGGCCGTCAGGACGAGGAGGACGGGGACCAGACGAACGCCTCCGCGCCCTCCCGGATTTTGCGGCGCGGGCTGTGCCGGTCCCGGGGGCTGTGAGGGCTCCGGGGGGTCGGTCGGGGGCTCGGTGCCGGTCATTCGCTCAGTGGAGCACGGCGAGGTGGGAAAACGCCGAAGGCGGCGGCCCGGGGGATCGGGGGCCGCCGCCTTCGACGCGTATCGGGGCGCGCGAGGCGCGGGTCACACGGCGGGGCTCAAGCACCGGTGCCGGTGATGCAGGCAGTGCAGGTGATGCAGGTGATGCGGGCGGTGCAGGTCATGCGTGCGGGGCGTGCGGCGTGGCTCAGTACCAGCCGTTGGCCTGCCAGAAGGTCCAGGCGCCGACCGGGCTGCCGTAGCGGGAGTTCATGTAGTCCAGGCCCCACTTGATCTGGGTCTTGGCGTTGGTCTTCCAGTCCGAGCCGGCCGAGGCCATCTTGGAGCCGGGCAGGGCCTGGACGAGGCCGTAGGCGCCGGAGGAGGCGTTGGTGGCGTCGACGTCCCAGCCGCTCTCGTGCTTGACGATGTTGGAGAAGGCCTTGTACTGCGCGGCGTCCGGGATCATCTTGTGCGCGATCGCCTGGGCCTTGGCGGCGGAGGGCGCGGACGCCGTCGCGGCGTGGGCCGGCGCCGCGGATAGCGCCATGCCGGCGGCGGCGGTGGCCACGGCGATGCCGGTGAGGGCCTTCTTCGGGGAAGCGATGCGACGGATGACGGAGACGGACACGGAGAACCTTTTCCTTCGGGGACAGTGGCGGTCGCCTGCATGCCGGAGTCACGCGGTGCGTGGCCGCACCGCGTGGTGTGCGGTGGGTGGCTGCATGCCGCGGCGCCGAGGCCCGTGGGCTCGTCGGCGCCGTGCGACGTCATCCAGAGAAACAGGATCGAGCGGTGTCCGCAAAGACCCCTTTTGCTAGTTGACGTCGTATGTCGGGGGCAGGGCGTTGATGTGACCTGGCTCTCAATGTGCAGGTCAGGGCCGCTAATGGCATGCCCATGGCATCCGATTCACCCCACTATGGGGTTTAGTAGGTGATGTGGGTCATGTGGGGTGGTTCACCGGTCAACGGTGCTCGGAGGGCGTCCGGGAGGCTTCGAATGTGACCGCGGTCTCGAAGGCCGCCCGACGAGTGGCTCTGCGCAGCGCCTTCAGCACCGCCGGGCCGAGCGTGCACGTCAACAGCACCGTGACCAGCGCCCGCCCCAGGTCCCAGCCCAGTGACGTCGCCACGCAGTACGCCACGAAGCGGGCCAGGTTCGCCGGGACCGTCCCGTCGGGATCGAAGGCGACGCCCGAGGCCAGCGTGCCCATGAAGGGCCAGCCGGCCAGGTTCATCGCCGTGCCGTAGGCGAAGGCGGCCAGGAAGCCGTACACCGACAGCAGCAGCAGTTCGGCCCGGCCGCGCAGCCGGTCGCCGCCCGGCAGCAGGCCCGCGCCCATCGTGAACCAGCCCATCGCCAGCATCTGGAACGGCATCCACGGGCCCACCCCGCCGGTGAGCAGCGCGGACGCGAACATGGTCACCGAGCCGAGGACGAAGCCGAAGCCGGGACCGAGGACCCGCCCGCTCAACACCATGAGGAAGAACATCGGCTCGATGCCCGCCGTCCCCGCGCCGAGCGGACGCAGCGCCGCGCCCGTCGCCGCCAGCACGCCCAGCATCGCCACCGCCTTGGCGCCCAGCCCGGACTCCGAGATCGTCGCCGCCACGACCGCCACCAGCAGCACAAGGAGGCCCGCGAAGAGCCAGGGGGCGTCCTCGGCGTGGGCGTTCAGGGCAGAGCTGGGCGGGGCCAGGAAGGGCCAGCCGAAGGCGACCACGCCCACCGCGCCGACCAGCGTCAGCGCGGCGAGCGAGCGCGGTCCCAGCCGGACGGCTCGTGGACGCCGACCGGCTCGCGGAAGCTGCTCGGCTCGCGCCAGCCGCTCGGCTCGCGCAAGGCGGACGGGCCGCAGACGCCGTCCGGGTCCGGCCGTCATCGCAGCGCCTCCCTCACCTGCGCGACCGTGAGCCACTGCTGAGGGGCCAGGATCTTCGTCACCTGCGGGGCGAAGGACGGTGAGGAGACCACGACCTCGGCCGTCGGGCCGTCCGCGATGACCTCGCCCTCGGCGAGCAGCACCACCCGGTCGGCCAGTTCCGCGGCCAGTTCCACGTCGTGCGTGGCCAGCACGATCGCGTGACCGGCCGCCGCCAGCCCGCGCAGGACGGCGACCAGGCGGGCCTTCGCCGCGTAGTCCAGGCCGCGGGTCGGCTCGTCGAGGAGGAGGAGCGGCGGGCGCGCGGTGAGGACGACGGCCAGCGCGAGGGTGAGGCGCTGGCCCTCGGAGAGGTCGCGCGGGTGGAAGCCGTCCGCGATGCCGGGCAGCAGCTCCGAGACCAGGGCGCGGCAGGAGCCGGGCTCGGCCCGCGCGTCCCGGTCGGCGGCCGCGCACTCGGCGGCGACCGTGTCGGCGTACAGCAGGTCGCGCGGCTCCTGTGGGACCAGTCCGACGCGACGCACCAGGTCGCGGGGCGAGGCGCGGTGCGGGACGGCGCCCGACACGCGGACCGTTCCGGCGGACGGCTCGACCAGGCCCACGAACGTGTTGAGCAGCGTCGACTTGCCCGCCCCGTTGCGGCCCATGAGAGCGACGGTCTCGCCGGGCGCGACGGTCAGATCGACGCCGCGCAGGGCCTGGACGCCGGCCCGGCGGACGCCCACGGAACGAGCCTCGGCGGGGGGTGCGGGGGCGGCGGGCACGGCGCGAGAAAGGGGAGGGGGAGGGACGCGGCGGAGGCGGCGGCGGGCGGGGCGGCGGGCCCAGATCCTCGCGGACGGCGTCCGTGCCGGGGGCTCGACAAGCGGCGCCGGTGCAGGCACAGGATTCAGTGCTGGTGCTGGTGCTGGTGCTGGTACCGGTGCCGCCGCCGACCCGCAGCGTTCGTCGCCGGGCGCGCCGCAGGGTGCGTCACCGGGAGCGGGGCAGGGTGCGTCGCCGGGGTCTCGGCTCGCTTCCCGCCCGGCGAGGCGTTCCCGCAGGTCGGCGGCCCTTCGGCGGGCGTCGCGCACCGTCAGCGGCAGCGGCGACCAGTGCGCCAGCCGGCCCAGGTCCACGACCGGGGGGAACACCGGGGACACGGCCATGACGTCCGCCGGAGCGCCGAGCACGGGCGGCGCACCCGGCGCGGGCAGCAGGGCGACCTGGTCGGCGTACTGCAGGACGCGCTCCAGCCGGTGCTCCGCCAGCAGCACCGTCGTCCCCAGGTCGTGGACCAGCCGGAGCAGGACCGCGAGGACCTCCTCGGCGGCGGCCGGGTCGAGCGCGGACGTCGGCTCGTCCAGGACGAGCACCCGGGGGTGCGGCGTGAGCACCGAGCCGATCGCGACGCGCTGCTGCTGGCCGCCGGAGAGGGTGGCGATGGGGCGGTCGCGCAGTCCGGCCAGGCCGAGCAGGTCGAGGGTCTCCTCGACGCGGCGGCGCATCACCTCCGGCGACAGGCCCAACGACTCCATGCCGTAGGCGAGTTCCTCCTCGACCGTGTCCGTCACGAAGTGCGAGAGCGGGTCCTGGCCCACCGTGCCGACGACGTCGGCGAGTTCACGCGGCCTGTGGGTGCGGGTGTCGCGGCCGGCGACCGTGACCCTGCCGCGCAGGACGCCGCCGGTGAAGTGCGGGACGAGCCCGCCGACCGCGCCCAGAAGCGTCGACTTGCCCACCCCCGACGGGCCCGCCAACAGCACGAGTTCGCCCTCGGCGATCTCGAGGTCGACGCCGGCGACGGCGGGTTCGGCGACGCCGTCGTACGTCACGGAGACGTTCTCGAAACGGATCACGACGGCTCCTCGGACACGAACGCGGGCAGCAGGCCGATCAGGACGGCCGCAGCCGGCCACAGGGGAAGGGCGGGCGCGGTCAGCGGCACCACGCCGGGGTGCAGGGCCGCCGGGTCGGCGGAAGCGGCGACGAGGAGGAGAGCCGCGACGGCGACGCCGGAGGCGGCGACCAGACAGGCGCGCGGCGTCCAGCGGTCCGGGCGGTACCGGGTGCGCGGGGAGCGGCGGCCTCCCAGGCGCAGTCCGGCGAGCGCGGCGACGACCCCGGCGAGCAGCACCGGCAGGCCGTACGCGCCGCCCGCAGCGGTGAGCAGTCCGTACGTTCCCGCGCAGACGCCGAGCAGACCGCCCAGCGTGAGGGCGGCCGTCGTCCGTCGGACGGGGGCGGGGACGTCGGCCGTGCGGCCGTAGCCGCGGGCGTCCATCGCGGCGGCCAAGGCCACCGAGCGTTCCAGCGCGCCCTCCAGGACCGGCAGGCCCACCTGGAGCAGGCCGCGCAGCCCCCTGTCCGGGCGGCCCCGCAGCCGGCGGGCGGCGCGCAGCCGGTGGACGTCCGCGACGAGGTTCGGGGCGAACGTCATGGCCACCACCACCGCCACCCCTGTCTCGTAGAGCGCGCCGGGCAGGGTCTTCAGCAGGCGGGACGGGCTGGCCAGGGCGTTGGCCGCGCCCACGCACACCAGCAGGGTCGCCAGGCGCAGGGCGTCGTAGAGCGCGAAGAGCAGGCCCTCGGCGGTGACCGCGCCGCCCAGCCGGGTGCCCTGCGCCCAGTGCGGAAGCGGGACTTCGGGGAGCGTGCCGAGGACGTGCGTGCCCGGGATCGGGGAGCCCAGCACGACGACGAAGACGATCCGGATGACCAGCACGGCGAGGGCGAGCCTGAGGAACGCGGCGTAGGAGCGGGCCCAGGGCGTGTCCGGGCGGCACACGGCGACGACGTAGGCGGACACCGCGAGGAGCAGGCCGAGGAGGAGCGGGTTGGAGGTACGGGTGGCGGCGGTCCCCAGGCCGAGGGCCCAGAGCCACCAGGCGGCGGGGTGGAGGTGCGGGCGGGAGCGGCGGTCAGCCATTCCGGCGCGAACCCCGCCGCCGTGCCTGCCACACCGCCGCCGCGGCGAGCACGCCCACGGCTGCCGCGCCGCCGTAGAGGCCGAGCGACGGACCGCCGGCACCGCCGTCGTCGTCGCTGCCACTGCCGTCACCGGCTTGCGGTTGCCGGGGCGCGGACGGCGTCGTCCCGCCCGTCGCCCGCGTCGTCCCGTCGGCCGAGGCGCCTGCCGACCCGTCCGCTGAGGCGCCCCCTGATCCGCTCGCCGATCCGTCCGTCGACACCTGCTCCCCGCAGCCCCTCTCCGGGTAGCCGGCGATCGCGCACAGCAGGGCGTTCGTGTCGTAGCGCAGGGGCTTGGCGACGGCGGCGAGGGCCTCGGCCGTCGTCGCGTCGCGGGAGACCCGGGCGCATGCCGTGCGCGGCGAGGGCGACGGCGGCGTCTCGCCGCCCGGGGCGTCCGCCGCCGTGCCGAAGTCGAGGACCAGGGCCACGCGCTTGGCGCCGTCCTGCGCGGGCGTCCCGGCGCAGATCGCCGCGAACGAGGCCGCGCCGCGCGGTTGCGACGCGTCCTGGGAGTCCGCGCTCACGGCGAACCGGAAGCCCTGCACGTCGCCGTCGGCGGGGCGTGCGGCGGACGGCCCCTGGGTCGCGTACGTCCAGTGGTCGCCGGCGCGGTCCCAGAAGGACCAGTAGCGGTAGCCCGCCGCCTGGGCCGGGCTCGCCAGGCCGATCGCGCCGACCACGCCGATCGCGCCGGTGAGGACGAGCGACAGCGCGGCGAGGGCGAAGGCGGCGCGGCGGCGCGTCACGGCTGCCGCTTCCGGCCGCGGCCGCTGAGCAGGAACCCGATGCCGATGCCGGCGACGAGGAAGACGCCGACGATCAGCCAGACGCTGTAGCCCGAGTCCGAGCCGCTCTTCTCTTCGGCGTCGGCCTTCTTGCCGGCCTCGGCGGTGTCCGCGCCGGCGGTCCGGTCGCCCGCCTTCGCGGCGGCCCGCGGGGCGGGACCTGTGGCGTTGAGCTGCGCGACCAGGTCCGTGCCGCCGAAGGCACGCGGGTCGGCGCCCGCGGCGTGGGCGGCGAAGACCAGCTGGGCGTAGGCGGCCGGGCCGCTCTGCTTCGCCCAGCCCGCCGCGTTCTGCCGCAGCCAGGCGAGGGGCTTCTGCGCCTGCTGGGCCGCGCCCTGGGCGGCGAGCGCGACGACCGCGTCGGCGGTGTTGCCGTAGTCGGGCTGGTCCTCGGCGCCGGGCAGGGCCGACGTGAGGTGGCCGGTGGCGGCGACCGCCCGGGCGAGGTGGGCGGCGCCGTTGCGGGCGAGGTCGGCCGGGGCGAGCGTGCCGGGCGTGCCGCCGCACACGGGCGCCGCGGAGGCCTTTGCGGCCGTCGCCGCGAAGCCCTCGCCGAGGGCGCCGAGCACGCCCGCCGCCGTCGCGTCCGCGTTGGCCGCGAGGGCGCCCTTCTTGTCCGGCTGGTAGGCGAACGCGCCGCCGCCGTCCCCGCCGCACGGGAGGGAGAGCTTCCCGAGCGCGTCGAGCGGCGACTTCCCGGCCTTCCGCACCTGCGCGGGCTGCTGCCCGGCCGCCGTCAGCGCCCCCGCCACGACGGACGTCGAGTTCGCGTCGCTCGCCCCGCCCGCGGAGTAGCCCCACCCGCCGTCGGCGTTCTGGACGGACTTCAGCCAGCCGATCGCCTTGTCCGCCGCGGCCCGGTGACCGCCGAGAGCGGTCAGCGCCTGGACGGCCGCTGCCGTGCTGTTGGTGTCCGTCATCAGCTTCGCGTCACAGGGCTTGGCGGTGTCGGCGCGGAAGGCGGCGAAGGCGCCGTTCGCGCACTGCTGCCCGGTCAGCCACGCCACGGCCTTGTCGGCGGGGGTGACGCCCACGGTGTGCTGCGCGAGCAGGGCCAGCGACTGACGCCAGACACCGTCGTACGTCGGGTCGGACGTCCCGTACAGCCCGACGGGCTTCGCCGCGGAGGGGGCGGGGGACGGAGTGGCGGCCACGGCGGGGACGGCTGCACCCAGCACGACGGTGGCGGCGGCGAGAGCCGCGGCGCTACGGCGGACGTTCATGATCGGCGGGTGCCTCTCCCGGTCGGGGAGCCGGGCGGCACGGGACATCCCGGCGGCTCGGCTCCGTAGGCCTCGACGGTGCCGTGCGACGGCGGGCCTGCCGACGCACGCGAGCCGGTCACGTCCCGCACCGGGCGATCCGGCTCTGCGGACGGGGCCTCCCCGGGGCGAGCGAAGCCGAGGCTCGGGGAAGGAACAGCGCCGGAATTGCACCGGCTTCCCCCTGTACGGGCGTGGACGACGCGGCCACTCTACCGGCAGGTAGCAACGGGCCCGAGGGGGCCCCGGCGTCGGCCGTCCGCCCCCGCTCTGCCCGCCGACCTGGTGAGAGGGCGGCCGCATGGGCTCACCGTGCTCCAGGGCGAACGCGGAGGGCGGACGACGACCCGGGCCGGACCGGCTGACGTCCGCGGTGATCCTCGCCCAGGTCGCCGCATCCGGGGGAGCAGTCCGCCAGCCCGACGACGCGCCGGCCCGCGAACCCGACGAGGCGCCCGCCGGAGACGTAACTATTCGCGTCCGAAGCCGAGTTGATCAGGTCCCTGACGGTGTAGTGGCGCGCGGTGTCGGTCCTCCGAAGGGGAGGAACAGCACCCGCCGTGCCAGCAGCCACTCGCCGTCGACCCGCCGGAACGCGTCCTGGTAGTGGCCGACCTGGACGGGCGGGCCCGCGGGGACGACGCCGCCCTCGTAGCCGTCGACCCGGTGCGTCGAGAAGTACGAGACCGCGTGCGCGGAGTCCGGTCCGGTCGCCGTCACGAGGACGTTCGCCATCAGGCGGCGGGACAGCCGGTCGGCGGGGCGCGAGCCGAAGTACTCCCGCAGGGCCGTGCGTCCCACGACCAGCCGCTCGCCCGCCGGCCACTCCCAGCTGCCGTCCTCGGTGAACAACTCCGACACGGTGGCGGGTTCCCCGAGGTCGAGGCGGTGGACGAAGTCGACGACGAGACGTTCGCAGGCACGCTCGGCGAGGAGGCGTTCCAGAGGGTCCATACGCCTGTCTACCAGGCGCGACCGCGACCCGGCGATCGATTTGCCGGCGTGACACCGCGTCGGCGCGATCGCTCTGCGACGTCACACCGCCACGTACGTCACCGGGTCGCTCCCCGTCACCGCCTCCGCCCGGCCCTGTTTCACGAGTCGGCGCAGATGCGCCTCCGCCTCCGAGACCGCGATGTTGCGGGAGCCGTAGGGGATGTGCTCCCAGGGCCGGTTCCACTCCATGCGTTCGGCGACCTGCCAGGCGGTGAGGGGGACGGAGAGAAGGGCCAGGAGGCCGGTGAGACGGTCCTCGTGATGGGCGAGCAACTCCCTCACGCGGGACGGGGCGTCGGTGAAGGAGTGTTGGTGGGCCGGCAGGATCTCGGCCGGGCCGAGGCGGCCGACGCGTTCGAGGGAGTCCAGGTAGTCGCCGAGCGGATCGGTGACGGTGTCGTCGTCCGGGTCCTCGTAGAGGCCGATGTGCGGGGTGATCTCCGGGAGCAGATGGTCGCCGGAGAAGAGCCGGCCGTGGCCGCCGAGCCGGGCGGGGTGCTCCTCCTCGAGGTGCAGGCAGACATGGCCCGGGGTGTGTCCCGGGGTCCAGATCGCGCGCAGCCGGCGGCCGGGGAGGTCGAGGAACTCGCCGGGGACGATCTCCCGGTCGGGGAGGGCAGGCGCCAGGCCGGGCAGGTTGCGGCGGCGGACGGTGGGCGTGCGCAGGGGCGCGATGTGCTCCTCGGGGGCGCCGGCGGCCGTGAGCTTGTCCGCCATGTACGTGTACCAGCGCTCGGGCCGGGTCCTCCGGGTGCGCCGCACGATGGCGGCGTCCGCCGCGTGCATCGCCACCCACGCCCCGGAGGCCTCCCGCACCTTCCCGGACAGACCGTGGTGGTCGGGGTGGTGGTGGGTGACGACCACCCCGTGCAGGGCCTCGACGGAGGTGCCGCAGGCGGTGAGCCCCGAGGTCAGGGCCTCCCAGGCGGACGGGTCGTCCCAGCCGGCGTCGATCAGCACCGGTCCGCGGTCGGTGTCGACGACGTACACCAGGGTGTGGCCGAGGGGGTTGTCGGGGATCGGCACCCGCAACGAGCGGACGCCGCCGCCGTGGTCGAACGTGCCGGGTCCGTCGGCGAGTCCGTCCTGACTGCGCTTCATCTGCCCTCCGTCGCCCGACCACCGCCCACTATAACTAGAACTGGTTCCAATAGGTGCTCAAGTCACCGGGTTCCATGTCGGAGGAGATGCATGACGGATGTCGTGAGAAATGCGGAGGATGCGTCACTCGGTCAGGCCGGCGGACCGGCCGCGACGGACGCTGCTCCGCCGTAGGACGGGCATGCGCAGCAGTCGGTCGGGCATGCGCAGCGGTCGGTCGGTCGGCCCGGGTGTCTGACCGAACGGCAGTGGGCGGGGCTGGCGCCGGGGGTCCTCGCGGGGGTGGCCGACGGGTGCGACATGGCGGAGATCGAGGCGCCTGGGCGTCGGATCTGGGGATCGCCGCACTGAAGGGGCTGCTGGCGCGGCTGGACGAGCTGACGGGGCGGGACGGCGCGTCGGGCGGTTGAGCGGTACGGAGAAGCCGCTGGTGAGGGCGGGTTCGGCGGCTGCCCTGGCGTAGTGCGACCGGAACTGGTATCAGTTTCTGAAACACCGTCAGAAACGAAGGCAGTGGCCATGGCCGAGCTCGTGGAACACGGACAGCTGTTCATCGGCGGCACGTTGACGGATCCCCTGGGCGATGCCGTCATCGAGGTGATCTCGCCGCACACCGAGGAGGTCATCGGGCGGGTGCCGCACGCCTCGCGGGCCGATGTGGACCGTGCCGTCGCGGTCGCCCGGCAGGCCTTCGACGAGGGGCCCTGGCCCCGGCTCCCGCTCGACGAACGGATCGCGGTCGTCACCCGGATCAAGGACGGCATCCTCGCGCGTCACGAGGAGCTCGCCCGGGTGATCTCCGCCGAGAACGGCTCGCCGTACTCCTGGAGCGTCCTCGCGCAGGCCCTCGGCGCGATGATGGTGTGGGACGCGGCGATCAGGGTGGCCGGCGACTTCACCTACGAGGAGCGTCGCGACGGCGTGCTCGGCAGGATCCTCGTGCGGCGCGAGCCGGTCGGCGTGGTCGCCGCCGTCGTCCCGTGGAACGTCCCCCAGTTCGTCGCCGCGGCCAAGCTCGCGCCCGCGCTGCTCGCCGGGTGCACGGTGATCCTCAAGCCCTCGCCGGAGACGCCGCTGGACGCGTACGTCCTCGCCGACATCGCGCGGGAGGCCGGGCTGCCGGAGGGAGTGCTGTCGATCCTCCCCGCGGACCGCGAGGTGAGCGAGTACCTGGTCGGGCATCCCGGCGTCGACAAGGTCTCCTTCACGGGTTCGGTCGCGGCCGGCAAGCGCGTCATGGAGGTGGCGTCCCGCAATCTCACCCGGGTCACCCTCGAGCTGGGCGGGAAGTCGGCGGCCGTCGTCCTGCCGGACGCGGACATCGCCACCGCCGTCCCGGGGATCGTCTCGGCCGCCTGGATGAACAACGGCCAGGCGTGTGTCGCCCAGACCCGCATCCTGCTGCCGCGCTCGCGCTACGACGAGTTCGCCGACGCCTTCGCCGCCGCGGCGGCCGCGCTGGTCGTCGGCGACCCGCTGGACCCGGCGACCCAGGTCGGCCCGCTGGTGGCCGAGCGCCAGCAGCGCCGCAACCTCGACTACATCCGCATCGGCCAGGAGGAGGGCGCGAAGATCCTCACGGGCGGTGGACGTCCGCCGGGCCTGGAACGCGGCTGGTACGTCGAGCCGACCCTCTTCGGCGACGTCGACAACTCCATGCGGATCGCCCGCGAGGAGATCTTCGGCCCGGTGATCTGCCTGCTGCCCTACGGCGACGAGTCCGAGGCCCTCGAGATCGCCAACGACTCCGACTACGGGCTCAGCGGCAGTGTGTGGACGGCCGACGTCGAGCACGGCATAGAGATCGCGCGCCGGGTCCGCACCGGGACGTACTCCGTGAACACCTTCAGCCTCGACATGCTCGGCCCGTTCGGCGGCTACAAGAACTCCGGACTGGGGCGGGAGTTCGGGCCCGAGGGGTTCGGCGAGTACCTGGAGCACAAGATGATCCACCTGCCGGCGGGCTGGGAGGGCTGAGCTGCCATGGGCGACCGCTGGCACGTCGAGGTGGACCGCTCCCTGTGCATCGGCTCCGCCCAGTGCATCCATCACGCACCCGGCGGCTTCCGGCTGGACACGGCACGGCAGTCCCATCCGGCCGATCCGGACACGGACGCCAACGAGCGGGTGCTGGCCGCGGCGGAGAGCTGTCCGGTGGAGGCGATCATGATCACGCTGGTGGAGAACGGCGAGGCGGTCTTCCCTCCCGACGAGTGAGAAATATTCGATTTGGGGGGTTTCATTCAGGTTCGAGTGTTCTATTCTGGTAGAGGCCTACGAGGCGAGTGAGGGAGTTCGACCGGAGTAGCCGACTCGGGCGCGACGCCGCACGACAGGGCATCCGCCGGGGCCGACGTCGACGGACGGACTGAGGGACCGGAAGGCCGCAGGCCAGGGCCGGACGGAGAACCCCGGTCGCCTCGTAGGTCTTCTCGTGCGGGCGCGGGGCCGGGCTCGTCTCGACGCGCTCTACTCGCGCGTCCGGAGGGCCTTCGGGTCGGTCACGTCGATCAGCCGGCACACCGTCTCGATGTCGATCCGCACCTGCGCGATGGACGCGCGCCCGGACAGCCAGGTGATCAGCGCCGAGTGCCAGGTGTGCTCGATGACGCGGACCGCGGAGAGCTGCTCGGGCGTGGGGTCGGTCAGACCCATCGAGTCCAGGATGATCGCCGTCGTCTGCCGGGACACCTGGTCCACCTCGGGCGACACGCTGCGGTCGGCGAAGGTCAGCGCCCGCACCATCGCGTCCGCCAGGTGCGGCTCGCGCTGCAGGGCGCGGAAGGCGCGCATCAGGGTCTCCGCGACGCGGTCCGCGGCGCTCTCGCCGGTCGGGGGCTTCTTGCGCAGCGTGCCGTGCATGTGGTCCAACTGGTCCTGCATCGTGGCGACCAGCAGATGCACCTTGGAGGGGAAGTAGCGGTAGAGCGTGCCGAGGGCGACCTGCGAGGACTCGGCGACCTCCCGCATCTGCACCGCGTCGAAGCCGCCCCGGCTGGCCAACTGCGCGCTCGCGTGCAGAATGCGGCGACGGCGCGCCTCCTGACGCTCGGTGAGAGGTGAGTGCGCCGGGCGCTGTGGGGTGGCATCCGCAGACATGGGTCCCGCTCCGGTCCGTTCCGTGACAGTCGTGGTGACCGTCGGTGAGGGGGCGGTGATCATGCGACTCGGCAGAGCGGCCGGCCCCTGCCGGTCGTGGCGTGAATCACCTGATCCGCTGCCCTCAGCGCTCCTACCTGCCGGTAGATTCAGAGCCTCCCGAACGATCAAGTCTGAAACTTGTTCTAGATTAGCGTCCCGTCGTAGTCTCGCGGGACCATGCAGGCAGAAGGGGGCCCGGAGTGACCGCTGAGGCCAGTCAGGCGGGGTCCCGGCGTGACCGTGCTTCCGACGGCGAGCGACCGCTCAAGATCGCACTCCTCACCTATAAGGGGAACCCGTTCTGCGGGGGGCAGGGCGTCTACGTACGGCATCTGTCGAGGGAGCTCGCCCGCCTCGGGCACAGCGTCGAGGTGATCGGCTCCCAGCCCTACCCCGTGCTCGACCCGGGGCACGAGGACCGCGTCACCCTCACCGAACTGCCCAGCCTCGACCTCTACCGCCAGCCCGACCCCTTCCGCACCCCCGGACGCGGCGAGTACCGCGACTGGATCGACGCCCTCGAAGTGGCGACGATGTGGACGGGCGGCTTCCCCGAGCCGCTGACGTTCTCCCTGCGCGCCCGCCGCCATCTGCGCGCCCGCAGCGGGGAGTTCGACGTCGTGCACGACAACCAGACCCTCGGCTACGGACTGCTGGGCGACGTCGGCGCACCGCTGGTCACCACGATCCACCACCCCATCACCGTCGACCGGCAGTTGGAGCTGGACGCCGCCGAGGGACGCCGCCGACGCCTCTCGGTGCGCCGCTGGTACGCCTTCACCCGGATGCAGAAGCGCGTGGCGCGCCGGCTGCCGTCCGTGCTCACCGTCTCCGGCACCTCCCGGCAGGAGATCGCCGACCACCTCGGCGTCCGCGACGACCGCATACACGTCGTCCACATCGGCGCCGACGCCGACCTGTTCTCGCCAGATCCGTCCGTGGCCGTCGTGCCCGGCCGGATCGTGACGACGTCCAGCGCGGACGTCCCCCTCAAGGGCCTGGTCTTCCTCGTCGAGGCGCTGGCGAAGGCACGCACCGAGCACCCGCACGCCCACCTCGTCGTCGTCGGCAAGCGCCCGCAGGAGGGGCCGGTCGCCCAGGCGATCGAGCGGTACGACCTCGAAGGGTCCGTCGAGTTCGTCAAGGGCATCTCCGACGCCGAACTCGTCGACCTGGTGCGCTCGGCCGAGGTCGCCTGCGTGCCGTCCCTGTACGAGGGCTTCTCCCTGCCGGCCGCCGAGGCCATGGCCACGGGCACCCCGCTGCTCGCCACGACCGGCGGGGCGATCCCCGAGGTCGCCGGGCGCGACGGGGACACCTGCCTGGCCGTGCCGCCGGGCGACGCGGGCGCACTGGCCGCGGGCCTCGGCCGGCTGCTGGGCGACCCCGCCCTGCGCGCCCGGCTCGGCGCGGCCGGACGGCAACGCGTGCTGGAGCGGTTCACCTGGGCGCGCGCCGCCGAGGGGACCGTCGCCCGGTACCGCGAGGCGATAGCCGACGGCGGCCGCCCAGCCGACGGCGGCCGTGCACGGGTCGCCCCGGTCGCCGCCGCCCACGGCGACCCCGAAGCCCCCGACGCCTCCCGGATCTCCGCGGCCCCGCTCGCCGCCGAAGCTCCCGAGGCCGCCGGGACCGTCGAGGCCGTGGCGGCGGCCGACGTCGTATCCGAAGCATCCGATCGCGAAAGCAGGGCCACGTGCTGACCGTCGACTTCTCCCGGTTCCCGCTCGCCCCGGGCGACCGAGTCCTGGACCTCGGCTGCGGGGCCGGGCGGCACGCCTTCGAGTGCTACCGGCGCGGCGCGCAGGTCGTGGCCCTCGACCAGAACGCCGAGGAGATCCGCGAGGTCGCCAAGTGGTTCGCGGCGATGAAGGAGGCCGGCGAGGCCCCCGAGGGCGCCACCGCCACCGCCATGGAGGGCGACGCGCTCGCGCTGCCCTTCCCCGACGAGTCCTTCGACGTCGTGATCATCTCCGAGGTCATGGAGCACATACCGGACGACAAGGGCGTCCTCGCCGAGATGGTGCGGGTGCTCAGGCCGGGCGGACGCATCGCGATCACCGTCCCGCGCTACGGCCCCGAGAAGGTCTGCTGGACCCTCTCCGACGCCTACCACGAGGTCGAGGGCGGCCACATCCGCATCTACAAGGCGGACGAACTCCTCGAGAAGATCCGCGAGGCCGGCCTCCAGCCCTACGGCACCCACCACGCCCACGCGCTGCACTCCCCGTACTGGTGGCTGAAGTGCGCGTTCGGCGTCGACAACGACAAGGCGCTGCCGGTGCGGGCATACCACAAGCTGCTGGTCTGGGACATCATGAAGAAGCCGCTGGCCACCCGGGTCGCCGAGCAGGCCCTCAACCCGCTGATCGGCAAGAGCTTCGTGGCCTACGCGACCAAGCCGCACCTGCCCGCGGTGGACGCGCGGTGACCACTTCCCGGACAGAACACCTGGTCCTGCCCGGGGTCCTCACCGCAGGGCAGGCCGCCGCGACCGTCGCCGGCATCCTCGCCGTGCAGCGGGAGGACGGCGCCATCCCGTGGTTCAGGGGCCACCACCTCGACCCCTGGGACCACACCGAGGCCGCGATGGCGTTGGACGCCGCCGGCGAGCACGACGCCGCCGCACGCGCCTACGCCTGGCTGGCCCGGCACCAGAACGACGACGGCTCCTGGTACGCCGCCTACGCCGACGGCGCCCACGACGACGTCGCCGACCGGGGGCGCGAGACGAACTTCGTCGCGTACATAGCCGTCGGCGTCTGGCACCACTACCTCTCCACCGGGGACGACACCTTCCTCGACCGGATGTGGCCGAGCGTGTACGCGGCGATCGAGTACGTGCTGCGGCTCCAGCAGCCCGGCGGACAGATCGGCTGGCGGCGCGACGACGACGGCACGCCCACGGCCGACGCGCTGCTCACCGGCTCCTCCTCCATCCACCAGGCGCTGCGCTGCGCGCTCGCCATCGCCGAGCAGCGCGAAGAGCCGCAGCCCGACTGGGAGTTGGCGGTCGGCGCGCTGCGGCACGCGATACGACGGCATCCCGAGCGGTTCCTCGACAAGGACCGCTACTCGATGGACTGGTACTACCCGGTGCTGGGCGGCGCGTTGACCGGTGCGGAGGCCAAGTCCCGCATCGAGGCCGACTGGGAGCGGTTCGTGGTGCCGGGCCTCGGCGTGCGGTGCGTCGTGCCCAACCCGTGGGTCACGGGCGGGGAGTCGGCCGAACTCGCCCTCGCGCTGTGGGCGATGGGCGAGTCCGACCGGGCGCTGGAGATCCTGCAGTCCATCCAGCACCTGCGGGACGCGGACTCGGGGCTGTACTGGACCGGGTTCGTCTTCGACGACGAGGCGATCTGGCCCGAGGAGCTCACTGCCTGGACCGCGGGGTCGTTGCTGCTCGCGGTCGCGGCCCTCGGCGGCCACGAGGCCACCTGCGCCGTGTTCGGCGGCGAGCAGCTTCCGGCGGGACTCGAAGCGGACTGCTGCGCCTGAGAGGTCGGTTGCTGTGCCCGAGAGGCCGACCCCCCGCGCCTGAGAGGCCGGGAGCGGCCGGGAGCGCGGTCCGGGGACCGCGCTCGGAGACGTCAGTGGCGGTGGACGCGGTTCGCGATGGCGTGGCCGACGAACAGGTACACCACCGCCGCCAGACCGTAGCCGGCCACGACCCTCGCCCACGCCTCGTCGAACGTGAAGAGGTCACGGGACCAGCCGGCCAGCCAGTTGGCGGCGTGATGGACGAACTGGACGAGGTCGTTGCCCCGGTTGGCGTCCAGCAGGTACATCACGATCCACAGGCCGAGGATGACGGCCATGACGTCCGCTACCACCGCGATGACCGTTCCGGCGGAGTTGGAACCACTGCGATATCGAGACATGTTCTCCGGATTGCCGTTCGATTCCTGATGAAACCTCGGGCAGGACGTCCAGGTCCTCAGGCCGGGCGGGCCGCCAGGTCGTCGGGCCCGCGCGGAAGCACCGCCGAAGTGGCCGTGTCAGGAGTTGAGTTCCGCCAGCACCCGCAGGGTCGTCGGGTCCGGCGCGACCGCCAGCAGGTCCGTCACCGGCCCCTTGCGCCACGACTCCAGCCGCTCGGCGATGCGTTCGCGGGGGCCGACGAGGGAGATCTCGTCGGCGAAGGCGTCCGGCACGGCGAGCACGGCCTCCTCGCGGCGGCCGGCCAGGAACAGCTCCTGCACGTGCCGGGCCTCCTCCTCGTACCCCATGCGCGCCATCAGGTCGGCGTGGAAGTTGCGGGTGGCGTGGCCCATGCCGCCGATGTAGAAGCCGAGCATGGTCTTCACGCCCAGAAGCCCCTCGCCGACGTCGTCGCAGACCTTGACCCGCGCCAGCGGGGCGACCCGGAAGTCCTCCGGAAGCTCCGCCACCGCCGGCCCGTACGCGTCCGGCCGGTTCGGCGACCAGTACAGCGGCAGCCAGCCGTCGGCGATGCGGACCGTCTGCGCGACGTTCTTCGGTCCCTCCGCGCCCAACAGCACCGGCAGGTCCGCACGCAGGGGATGGGTGATGGACTTCAACGGTCGCCCGAGGCCCGTCCCGTCGGCGCCGCGGTAGGGGTGCGTGTGGAAGCGGCCGTCGAGTTCCACGGGCCCCTCCCGCCGCAGCACCTGCCGTACGACGTCCACGTACTCCCGGGTCGCCGTCAGGGGCGACTTCGGGAAGGGGCGACCGTACCAGCCCTCGACGACCTGCGGGCCGGACAGCCCCAGCCCGAGCATCATCCGGCCGCCGGAGAGGTGGTCCAGGGTCAGGGCGTGCATCGCGGTCGTGGTGGGGGAGCGGGCCGCCATCTGCGCGACCGCGGTGCCCAGCCTGATCCTCGACGTCCGGGCGGCGATCCAGGTGAGAGGGGTGAAGACGTCCGAGCCCCACGACTCCGCCGTCCACACGGAGTCGTAGCCGAGCCGCTCCGCCTCGCGGGCCAGCTCCACATGGTCGGGGGAGGGGCCGCGCCCCCAGTAGCCGAGGGCCAGACCGAGCCGCATGCCCGCCTCCTGACGGTGTGTCAGACAGAGAGGGCGACTGTACGGCAACGGCCCCCCGCCCGGAAGGGCGAGGGGCCGTGCACGCCGTGGTGCGGAGCGGGACTCAGCCGCGCTGGATGCCGGAGGCGTCCCGCAGGACGCCACGCCGGCCGTCCTGCGTCTGGGCGACCAGACCCTGGGCGCCCTGCTCGACGGCCAGGTACCAGGTGCCGGGGGCCAGTTCGGCGATCGGCGTCGGCGCGCCGTCCTCCGCGTACAGCGGACGCGGCACCGGCACGGCGAACCAGAACGGCGAGAAGTCCCCGGCGGACGGCTGCGCCGGAGCGGGCTGACCGCCGAACGACTGCGGACCCGGCTGACCGGGCTGCCCCTGCGGCTGACCGCCGAACGCCGACGGCTGCGGGGCGCCCGGGTAGCCGTAACCGGCGGGCGGCTGCGCGCCGTACGGCTGCGGGGCCTGCGGCCTGGGCGCCGGGACGAGAGCGGCCTGCAGGGCCGGGACGAGCGGGGTGGCGACAGCGGCCGCGGCGAGCAGCAGGGTGGCGACCAGGGCCAGGATCAGACCGGCGCCGGCGTCGGGGCTGTTCGAGCTGTCGCCGACGTTGTCGTAACCGCCGGAGGGGTCGAAGACGTTGCCCAGCGCGCTCCAGGCGGCGAAGACCGTGAAGGCCACGCCGAACTGGCGCAGTTCCAGACCGGCGACCTTCGGCGGCTGCGGAAGCGCCCGGCTGACGACCACGAGCGCGGCGCCGATGACGCCCGCGAGAACGACGCTGAACAGGACCGGCCCGCTGCCCCAGAGGTTCGGCAGATCGTAGCTGTCGGGGATCCCGTCGATCGAGTAGTTGTCCAGGAACGACGCGATGAACAGCAATACCGCTGCTCCGATCACCACGCCGTCGCCTCGAGTGAGGGAGCGGATATTCACTTCAGGTCCTTCGTCAGTCGTCTCGTCGTCGGTACACGCATGCACATAGCGGTAGAGGCGTCGCTGTCACCATGTCGCCGTCAGGCCCCGGTGTGAAGCGTGGGGGTGGCCCCTCATCGTAAGAACGACACTATCGTCCGCACGATCGCCCTGTCCGCCGGGATCAGCGCCCTGATCACTACCCGCGCAGGAAACTCACGATTCCCTCAGAGATCCCCTGCGCCGCCTTCTGCCGCCAGGCGCCGCTGGTCAGCAGCGCCGCGTCCTTGCTATCGCGCATGTTGCCGCACTCGATGAACACCTTGGGAACCGTTGACAGATTGAGACCGCCCAGGTCCTCACGCGTGACGAGACCGGTGCCGTCGCCGACGTAGTTCGACGGCGAAGTGTCCGTGGAGCGGGCGAAGTCGCCCGCGATCAGCTCTCCCAGTTCCTTGGACGGGCCGACGACGGCCCGGGTGTCCGCCAGCCCCTTGTGCACCGCGCCCGGCAGGATCACATGGAAGCCGCGCTGCCCGGCCCCGGCGCCGTCCGCGTGGATCGACACGACCGCGTCGGCGTGCGCCGCGTTGCCGATCCGCGCACGCTCGTCCACGCAGGGGCCGAACGGCCGGTCCCCGTCCTGCGTCAGCTTCACCGTGGCCCCCTGCTCCTGGAGCAGCGTGCGCAGCCGGTGCGCCACGTCCAGCGTGAACTTCGCCTCGCTGTAACCGGCGTTCGTGGACGTGCCCGTGGTGTCGCACTCCTTCCAGTTGGTGCCGATGTCCACCTTGCGGTTGATCTCGGAGGCGTGGTCGACGTTGGCGGGGTTGTGCCCGGGGTCGATGACGACGACCTTGCCCGCGAGGGGAGCGGCGGCCCGGCTCGGCGACGCGGTGAGCGTGTTCGGCTTCGCGTCCCCGCCGACCGGGACCGTGGCTCGGGCGCTCGACGAGGAGCCCGCCCCGGCCGCCCCGCCTCCCGCGCCCTCGCCGCCCGAGGCGCCCAGCGCCTCGTACGCCAGCCAGCCCAGCAGCGCGCCGGGCACCAGCAGCGTCAGCGCCACTGTCAGGGGACGCCGCAGGCGGGAACGGCTCGGCTGCGGGGAGCCGAAGGAGCCGGACGGCCCGAAGGGGTCGGCGGGGTCGGAGTGCGGGCCTGGGTACGACACGCCCGCCACCCTAGCGGGCACTCCTGTCGGATCACCCGGTCACTTTCACCGACGCGAACGCGGTCCCCTGGGGCGCCAGGCAGACGAACCAGTTGTACGGGGAGTCGTCGATCGTGCGGACGGTCGGGGCGTCGGCACGGACGCCGGTGGTCGCGGGCACCCGGCTGATCGTGGTCTTCGTGCCGTTCTTCCAGGTGCACGTCACCTGCCGGGCGGTCTTGGCGACCTGGCCGATCACCAGCCGTTCGGCCTCGTCCTCGTAAGCGCCGAGCCGGTACGCAACGGCGTACAACCCCTTGTCCGAGAGGGCGTCGCCCTCCCCGGCCAGACCGTGCAGGGCCATGATCGAGCGGGCCGTCGCCGCCTCTCCGATGTTGCGCTGCACGAAGTAGGCGCTCTTGCCGACCAGGTCGCCGGGCTCGCTCACGCCCGCGGGAAACTCCTCGTACTCCGCCATCGCCTTCATCATGGCCCTGGCGTCCTGGACGTCGATCGGCGCCGGCCAGAGGTCGAGGGTGACCCGCCATGGCTCGCCGTCGTCCGTGCCGCTCGCGAGGGTGACCCGGTTGTGCGGCTGGAACGGCGTCGGCGACTGCGTGACCCGCTCCGTCGCCGCGGGCGTCGCCCGGTCCCCGTCGCCGCCCGGCAGCCCGGTGACCGCGAGCGCCCCCGTCGAGCCGACGACCACCAGCGCGGTGGCCGCCGCGACCGCCCAGCGCCGGGCTCTGCGCCGCCGTCCGCCGCGGATCAGCGCCTGGGTGGGGGCTATGCCGATCTCCACCCCGTCCGCGGCGCCGGCCAGCAGGAACGCGATGTCGTGTGCCGCCATGTCGTGGTTCGTCTCCCGGTCCGCGCCCATCACTTCCGCCCTCCGTGCATCACGCCGTCCGCCAGTTCCGGTATGGCTCGGAGCTTCGCGATCCCCTTGGCCGCGTTGCTCTTCACGGTGCCCACGGAACAGCCCATCGCCTCGGCCGTCTGCGTCTCCGTCAGGTCCTCCCAGTAGCGCAGCACCACCGCCGCCCGCTGCCGCGGCGGCAACGCGGCCAGCGCACGCAACAAGGTCTGCCGGTCGTCGGCCCGCGCGATCAGGTCGCCGGGGGCCGGGGTCTCATGGGCTAGGCCCGACCCGTCGTCCCTCGGGGCGAGCAGCTCGCGCAGCTTCCTGCGGTGCCTGCGGGCGTGGGCGTTGATCATCACGCGTCGTACGTACGCCTCCGGCTCGTCCGCCGCGCCGACTCTGCGCCAGGCGACGTAGACCTGCTCCAGCGTCGACTGGACCAGGTCCTCCGCGGCGTGCTGTTCCCCCGTGAGGAGAAATGCCGTGCGCATCAGCCGCGCCCAGCGGCCGACGACGAAAGCCTGGAACGCTGTGTCCCTGTCCTGCTCCCGATCCCCCATGGGCACCTCCTAGATGTTCAAAGGAGGCCATGAGAGGCCCGGATCGTTGCCTCGGCGGGCGGGAATTCTCCGCGGCCTCAGCGGGCGGGACTTCTCCGCGGCAGCCACAGCAGCGCCAGCGCCGCCCCCGCCAGCAGCACCCCCGTGCCCGTGCGGAACGCCAGGGCGTACCCCTCCGTCAGCGCCTCCGGGGCGCCGCGGCCGGCGGTGCGGGAGGCGGCCAGCGCCGACAGCACCGCGAGGCCCAGCGCGCCGCCCATCGTGCGGGAGGTGTTGACCAGGCCCGACACCAGTCCGGCCTCGCCCGGCGCGGCGCCGGAGGTGGCCAGCGCGGCGAGCGGGGTGGTGCCCAGGCCGCCGCCCAGCATCATCAGCACGCCCGGCAGCATGATCCCGGTGACGTACCCGTCGTCCACCTGCATCGTGGACTGCCACGCGAACCCGGTCGCCGCCAGCAGCGTGCCCAGCACGGCCGCGGTGCGGGCCCCGGCGGCGCGCATCAGGCGGGGGGCGAGCTTGGATCCGGCGACGACGGCCAGCGAGCTGGGCACCAGTGCCAGGCCCGCGTCCAGCGGGGTGTAGCCGAGCGCGTTCTGCAGATACAGGGTCATGAAGAACCACATCGAGAACATGGCCGAGCCGTTCACGAACATGGCGGCGTTCGCCGCGGACACCGTCCGCAGCCGGAACAGGCCGAGCGGCATCAGCGGGGCCGCGGTCCCGGCCTCCACGACGAGGAACAGCGCGACCAGGGCGAGCCCGGCGGCCAGCGGCACGAGGGCGGCCGACGCCGTCCAGCCCGCGGACTCGGTCTGCGAGATGCCGTAAGCCAGGGTGGCGAGGCCGGCCGTGACGAGCAGTGCGCCCGGCAGGTCCAGACGCCGTCCGTCCCCGGCCCGGCTCTCGCGGAGCCAGCGCAGCGAGCCGAGCAGCACCAGCACGCCGACCGGCACGTTGATCAGCAGCACCCAGCGCCAGGACAGCAGGTCGACGAGCCCTCCGCCGACGAGCCCGCCCGCGGCCCCGCCGCCCGCGCCCACCGCCGTCCACGTCGCGATGGCCCGCGCCCGCGCGGCGCCCTCGGGCACGGCGGCGGTGACGATCGTCAGGGTGGCCGGGGCCAGCACCGCGGCGCCCAGACCCTGGACGGCCCGGGCGAGCAGCAGCTGCCAGCCGCTCTGCGCCAGGCCGCCGGCCAGCGAGGCCAGGGTGAACAGGGCGAGCCCGGTGAGGAACGTCCGCTTGCGCCCGTACAGGTCGCCGGCCCGGCCGCCGAGCAGCATGAACCCGGCGAAGGCGATGGAGTAGGCGTTCACCACCCACTGCAGCCCGGCGGAGGTCATGCCGAGGTCCGCCCGCATCGACGGCAGGGCCACGTTGACCACGGAGATGTCGAGCACGACGAGGAACTGTCCGGCGCAGGCGAGCGCCACGAGCAGCCAGGCGGGGGGCGCGGTGCGGGGGGATCTGGGGGATCTCCGGGCGCGGGCGGTGTCGGCGGTCTCCAGCATGGGCGTCATGGTCTCAACGGGCTTGTGCCCGTTGCATCGGTTTTTCGGCCTGGGTCCGCGGACCCGAGCCGGAGTCCAGAGCGAACCCGGTCCGCAGTGAGGGCGGACCCGAGCCGGAGTCCAGAAGGGACGCGCTCCGGGACGGGGGAGCCGAGCCGGGGTCAAGAGAGGATAAAGAAATCGTTAGTACGCCGAAGCATCGGAATAGTTGCCCGTGCATACAGGTTCAGCTCCCATGTAATCACCGAACCACCGCCCGGAGGCACCCCCTCATGACGCACACGACCACCGACCGGCCCACCCGCGAGACGAGCGGAGCCGTGGTCCCGGTCCTCGCCTTCGCGGGCATCGTGGTCGCGGTGATGCAGACCCTGCTCGTCCCGGTCATCAAGGACCTGCCCCAGCTGCTCGGCGCCTCGCCCAGCGACGCCACCTGGGTCCTGACCTCGACCCTGCTCTCCGGCGCCGTGGCCACCCCGATCATGGGCCGCCTCGGCGACCTGTACGGCAAGCGCCGCCTGCTCATCGCCAGCCTCGCCGTCATGGTCGTCGGCGCGCTGGTCAGCGCGCTCACCAGCGACCTGATCACGATGATCGCCGGCCGCACCCTCCAGGGCTTCGCCATGGGCGCGATCCCGCTCGGCATCGGTCTGATGCGGGACATGCTGCCGCGCGAGAAGCTCGGCTCGGCGATGGCCCTCATGAGCTCCTCCATCGGCGTCGGCGGCGGCCTCGCCCTGCCGCTCGCCGCCCTGGTCGCCCAGCACGCCGACTGGCACGCCCTCTTCTACGGCGCCGCCGCCCTCGGCGCGCTCGCCATCGCCCTCACCCTCCTCGTCGTCCCCGAGTCCCCGGCGCGTGCGGAGGGCGCCTTCGACGTCCTCGGCGCGATCGGCCTCTCCGCCGGACTCGTGCTGTTCCTGCTGCCCATCACCAAGGGCAGCGACTGGGGCTGGACCTCCGGCACCACCCTCGGCCTGTTCGCCGCCGCGGCCGTCGTCCTCGTCCTGTGGGGCGTCATGGAACTGCGGGTGAAGGCGCCGCTGGTGGACCTGCGCACCACGGCCCGTCCGGCCGTCCTCTTCACCAACCTCGTCTCGATCATGGTCGGCGTCTCGTTCTACGTCGTCTCCCTGGTCCTGCCACAGCTGCTCCAGCTGCCGAAGGCCACCGGCTACGGTCTCGGTCAGTCGATGGTCGCCGCCGGCCTGCTCGTCGCCCCGCTCGGCCTGACGATGATGGTCACCGCGCCCGTCTACGCCCGGCTGTCCGCCAAGTACGGCCCCAAGGTCACCCTGATCCTCGGCATGCTGATCATCGCGATCGGCTACGGCGCGGGCCTCGGCCTGATGAGCGCCGCCTGGCAGAGCCTCGTCATCGCGGTCGTCCTCGGCGCGGGCATCGGCCTCGCCTACTCCTCGCTGCCCGCGCTGATCGTCGGCGCGGTCCCGGCCTCCGAGACCGGCGCGGCCAACGGCCTCAACACCCTCATGCGCTCCATCGGGACGTCGGTGTCGAGCGCCGTCATCGGCATGGTGCTGGCCAACACCGCGAACGACGTCGGCGGGGTCGCCGTGCCCACCATGCACGGCTTCCGCGTCTCCTTCCTGATCGCCACCGCCGCCGTCGCGGTCGGCCTGGTCCTCGCCCTGTTCCTGCCCCGGCAGCAGCGCCCGTCGGACGTCTCGCAGCTGCGCGCCAGCAGCGAGGAGGACGCCGTGCAGGCACGCGCCGAGCAGACCCTGCGGGGCTTCCGCGGCCGGGTGCTGGACGCTGACGGCGCCCCCGTCGCCCGCGCCCGGGTCACCCTCATCGACCGCCGCGGCCGTCAGGCCGGCGCGACCCTCTCCGAGCCGGACGGCAGCTACGCCCTCGCCGTCCCGGCCCAGGGGCCCTACGTCCTCGCCGCGAAGGCAGTGGGTCACGGCCCCCTGGCGAGCTCCGCGACCCATGAGGGCGACGCCCGTCCGGTGGACCTGGACCTGTCCCTCCCGGGCGAGACCGTCAAGGCCTGACCGCCCGGACCCGCCCCGCCTCGCCCCGTCCCGGGCGCCGACACTTCCGCACATATATTCCGCACCCCCTGTCGCGCGGCCGACAGGGGGTGCGGCCGTACAGCCCTGCCGCGCGGGCGGAAGATGCGGCCATGGAAGCCCTTTCCCGCCGTTTCCGCACCCCTGTCGTCGGCGTCGCCCGCGGGTGGGGCAGCATGGGCGGGCTCAGTCGTACGTCCGTCGGAAGGACCCCCATGCCCGCGGTGCCCCAGCCCGAGATCCTGGCCGCGTTCGAGGCGGCGAAGGGGTTCATGCCGCTCGACGAGGGGCTCGCGCTGTACGCCGCCGCCGTCGAGGCGGGAACCCTCGGGCTGCCGCTGCTGGAGATCGGCACCTACTGCGGGCGCTCCGCGATCCTCCTCGCGGACGCGGCACGCCGGGCCGGGGTCAGCGCCCTCACCCTCGACCACCACCGGGGCAGCGAGGAGCAGCAGCCCGGCTGGGAGTACCACGACCCCGAGACCGTCGACCCCGAGATCGGCCTCATGGACACGCTGCCCGCCTTCCGCCGCACCCTGCACCGGGCGGGTCTGGAGGAGCACGTCGTCGCGTTGGTCGGACGGTCGCCGCAGATCGCCGCGTTCTGGAGCACGCCCCTCGGCCTGGTCTTCGTCGACGGCGGTCACACCGACGAGCACGCCGCCTCCGACTACGAGGGCTGGGCGCCGCACGTCGCCGAGGGCGGGCTCCTCGTCATCCACGACGTCTTCCCCGACCCGGTCGACGAGTTCACCGGCCAGGCCCCCTACCGCGTCTACCTGCGCGCCCTGGCGTCGGGGGCCTTCACGGAGGTCTCGGACACCGGCTCGCTGCGGGTGCTGCGGCGGACCGGCAAGGGGATCTGACCGCTTTACAGCCAGCCCTGTTGACGGGCCTCGCGCATGGCCTCCATGCGGTTGCGGGCGCCCGTCTTGCCGATGGCGGAGGAGAGGTAGTTGCGGACCGTGGACTCCGACAGATGCAGCCTGGCCGCGATGTCGGCGACCGTCGCACCGTCCACGGAGGCGTTCAGGACGTCGCGCTCGCGGGCGGTGAGCGGGTTCGGGCCGGCGCCCAGCGCGGCCGCGGCGAGCGCCGGGTCCACGACGGTCTCCCCTGCCAGCACCCGGCGGATCGCCGCCGCCAGCTCCTCCACCGGGCCGTCCTTGACCAGGAACCCGGCGGCGCCCGCCTCCATGGCGCGGCGCAGATAGCCGGGCCGGCCGAACGTGGTCAGGATCAGCACCCGGCAGTCGGGCGTCTGCTCGCGCAGCTCGGCGGCGGCGTCCAGGCCGCTGATGCCGGGCAGCTCGATGTCGAGGAGAGCGACGTCCGGGCGATGGAGCAGGGCCGACTCCACGATCCGGTCGCCAACGCCGACCTGCGCGACCACCTCGATGTCGGCCTCCAGGCCCAGCAGCAGCGCCAGCGCACCGCGCATCATCTGCTGGTCCTCGGCGAGCAGCACCCGGATGCACTTGGCGGGACGTCGGTCGCGCGGCATCTCGTTCACGGGCCCACCCGGCATCTCGGTCACGGCCCAAGGTTAGGGCCGCCGACCGCGGAACGCGCCCCGTGCGCGGGCTCCGGCGCGACGCGGGACCGGACCGCCTGTGCGCCTTCCGAGCCCTGTGCGCCCTGCGATGCCTGTGCGGCCTCCGGGCCCTGTGCGCCCTCCGAGCCTTGTGCGGCCTCCGAGCCTTGTGCACCTTCCCGGGACACCGTGCCCGCCGTGTCCGGGCCGCCGTCCGCGCCGGGCCGAACGTCGGAGGCCGCTTGGGCGTCGGAGTCCGCTCGGAAGTCGGTGTCCGCTCGGAAGTCGGAGGCTGCCCGGGTGCCCGTGTCCGACCGGGAGCCCACGTCCGCCCTGGTGTCCGCCGGCAGCTCCGCCGTGACCCGGAAGCCGCCGCCCGGCGCCCGGTCCGCCGTCAAGGAGCCGCCCGCCGACGCCAGACGCTCGCGCAGACCGGTCAGTCCGGTGCCGCCGCGCGCGCAGCAGTCCTCCACGCCCTCGTCCTCGCCCAGACCGACCCCGTCGTCCGTCACCGTCAGCCGCACCCGGTCCGCCGCGCCCGCCACCGTGATCGCACACCGGGCGGCCCCGCTGTGCCGGATGACGTTGGTGACCGCCTCGCGCACCACCCAGCCCAGCAGAGCCGCGGTCTGCGGCTCCAGCTGCGGGCCGGAACGGGTCACCGACGGTTCGACGCCCGCCGCCGTCAAGGCCGAGCGGGCCCGCTCCAACTCCGTGGCCAGGCTGCCCTCGCGGTAGCCGGTGACCGCCTCGCGGATCTCGGTCAGGGCCTGACGGCCGACCGCCTCGATGTCCGTGACCTGGGAGAGAGCCGCGTCCATGTCGCGCGGCGCCAGCCGTCTGGCCGCCTCCGACTTCACCACGATCACGGAGAGGGTGTGGCCCAGCAGATCGTGCAGATCGCGGGAGAACCGCAGCCGCTCCTCCTCCACCGCCCGCCGGGCCAGTTCCTCGCGGGCGGCGCGCAGCTCCCGGACCGCTTCGGAGAGGGAGAGGATCGCGGCCGTGACCATCGTCGAGATCCAGGTGGCGTAGGCGATGGTCAGAGCGCTGCTCCAGCTGTCGTGGACGACGGCGACCGCGCCTGCCAGGACGGCCACGGCGGTGCCGATCCCACGCAGCCCGTGTCCGCGCAGGACCGCGCCCGTCGCGAGGCCCAGCAGCGGGAAGAACAGGAGCCAGTTGCCGCCGTAGCCCACGGCGAGAGCACAGGTCACGAGGGCCAGCAGGACCAGCGCCACCCGTGTGGACACCGCGTCGCGGGTCTCCTTCGCGAAGGCGCGGAAGGCGACGTAGATGTAGAGCGAGTTGAACGTCAGCAGCCCGAGCCCGCCGATCCACGGGTTGGGCGTCTCGCCCTGGAAGAGATGGGAGAGCGCGCCCATCCCCATCAGGAGCCAGGGCAGCAGGGAGAAGCCGTTGGGCGGCGGACCGGGGTCCTCGGGGACCGGGACCGGGGCCTGCCCGGCCTTGCGGGCGGCCTTCAGTTCGGCCTTGTGGCGGTTCTTGTCCTCCTTCCAGCGCTGCTGCCGCTCGCGTCCCGTCCGCAGCTCCGAGCGCCAGGCCGCCGTCCGGCAGGCGAGTGCGCTCCGCCACTGCGCCGGTGATCTCCTCATGGTGGTGTCCCCCGGTTCGTCGGTTTCCGTGTGCCGCCCGTCGCGCCGGGGCGGTGTGTCTCCGACGCTACGTTTCCGGGGCCGCACGCGGCAGAGCCGGATGTACGGACCCGGGCGGGACAAATGTCATCGGTCGCCGTGTCCACCACGCGGCGTCCTGTATCTGACATGCCGTCAGGTGTCTTCACAACTCCGGAGGCCTGGGCTATACAGGGGGTCGCCGCGCTGGAACGCGTTCTAGATCTGCTCGCTCGGGCGGGTTCCGCGGCCCCGTGACGACCTCGGTGCGGCCGATCGGTGCGGACGGCCGTGCCGAGGTCTCCGAACGACTCGATCGAACCACCTGAACCGATCGATCCAGCCGATCCGATCGCTCCAGCCCATCCAGCCGATCCAGCCGATCCAGCCCATCCGGCCGATCCGATCGATCAGGACCGATTCGACACGATCCGATGGCGATCCGACGCGATCCGTTGATCGCGACGGATCCGAACGATCAGGAGCTCCATGCCCATCGACGCAGCCAAGGCGCTCGCCGCCGAACCCCGGACCGGCGAGATCGCCTGGGACCGCCGGGACGTCCAGCTGTACCACCTCGGCATCGGCGCGGGCGTCCCGGCCACCGACGCCGACGAACTGCGCTACACGCTGGAGTCCCGCTTGCACGTCCTGCCGAGCTTCGCCACCGTCGCGGGCTCGGGCTCGCCGGGCGTGATCAGCTCGCTGTCCATGCCCGGCGTCGAGGTCGACCTCGCCCGGGTCCTGCACGGCGGCCAGCGCCTGGAGATCCACCGGGCCATCCCGGCCGAGGGCCGGGCCACCGCCACCGGACGCATCGCCGGCGTGTACGACAAGGGCAGCGCCGCCGTGCTCGTCATGCGCACCGAGGTCGCCGACGCGGACGGGCCCCTGTGGACCAACGACGCCCAGATCTTCGTCCGCGGCGAGGGCGGCTGGGGCGGGGACCGCGGCCCGTCCGCCCGGCTCGAGCCGCCCGCCGGCGAGCCCGACAGGACGCTCGAACGGGCCCTGCGCGAGGACCAGGCGCTCCTCTACCGCCTCTCGGGCGACTACAACCCGCTGCACGCCGACCCCGAGTTCGCGAAGCTCGCCGGGTTCGACCGGCCCATCCTGCACGGCCTGTGCACCTACGGCGTCACGCTCAAGGCGATCGTCGACACCCTGCTCGACGGGGACGTCGGCCGGGTCCGCTCCTACGCCACGCGGTTCGCCGGAGTGGTGTACCCCGGCGAGACCCTGCGCATCCGGATGTGGCGAGGTGCGGGCGAGGTGCGGGCGGCCGTGAGCGCGGTCGAGCGCGACGACGCGGCGGTCCTCGCCGACACCGTCGTCCAGCACTCCTGAACCACCCGTCCCACATCACGGGAACCGCCCGTCAGAACACTGCCCGCCAGAACACCGCCCGTCAGAGCACCGCCCGCCGAACACAGCCCGTCAGAACGCCCGTCAGAACACCGCCCGTCAGGGGTCCGAGGGGAGCCGCACCAATGCGCGCAGCCGTACTGCACGAGATCGGCCAGGACAAGCTGGAGGTCCTCGACGACGTCGAGGCCGTGGGCTTCGGGCCCGGACGGGTCAGGATCCGGGTACGGGCCACCGGGCTGTGCCACTCGGACCTCTCCGCGATGGGCGGGGTGCTGCCCCAGCCCGCACCCTTCGTGCCAGGCCACGAGGGCGCGGGCGAGGTCATCGAGGTCGGCGAGGGCGTCACCCGGGTGAAGCCCGGCGACCGGGTCGTGGTCTGCTGGCTGCCGGCCTGCGGCGCCTGCCCCGCCTGCAAGCGCGGCCAGACCGAGCTGTGCCTGGCAGGCTTCATGAACGCGGGCACCCCCAACTTCCGCCGTCCGGGCGGCGACGTGTTCGGCTTCGCCGGCACCGGGACCTTCGCCGAGGAGGTCGTGGTCGACGCCGGCTGCGCGGTCCCGATCCCGGACGACGTGCCTTTCGACATCGCCGCCCTCATCGGCTGCGGGGTGACCACGGGACTGGGCGCCGCCCTCAACACGGCCGACGTGGAAGCCGGTTCGTCGGTCGCCGTCATCGGCTGCGGAGGCGTCGGCGTCTCCGCGATCCAGGGCGCGCGGCTCAAGGGCGCCGCCGAGATCGTCGCCGTCGACCCGGTCGCCTCGCGCCGGGAGGCCGCCCTGCGGTTCGGCGCCACGAAGGCCGTCTCACCGGACGAGCTGCCCGGAACGAAGCAACTGGTCACCGGCGGGGAGGGGTTCGACTACGTCTTCGAGGTGGTCGGCCGCTCCGCCACCGCCCGCACCGCCTACGAGAACACCCGGCGCGGCGGCACCCTCGTCGTCGTCGGCGCGGGAGCCCTGGACGACTACCTCCAGCTCAACATGTTCGAGCTGTTCTTCGACGAGAAGCGGATCCTGCCCTCGATGTACGGCGGCGGAGACGTCCTGCGCTCCTACGAGCGGACGATCGCCCTGTGGCGGGCCGGCCGCATCGACCTCGAGGGCCTGATCACCCACCGTGTGGCGCTCTCCGAGATCAACGAGGCGCTGGACCAGATGCGCACCGGTGCGGCGCTCCGTACGTGCATAGAGATCTGAGAGGCGGCAGCCCCGATGTCACTGCCACTGCCCCTCGAAGGGCTGACCGCGATCGTCACGGGCGCCGGGCGCGGGCTCGGGCGCGCCGAGGCGCTGGAGCTGGCCCGGCTGGGCGCGGCCGTCGTCGTCAACGACTACGGACAGCCCGGCCGTGACGGCTCCGGCGAGGCGTCGGCAGGGCCTGCGCAGGAGGTCGCGGCGGAGATCCGGGCCGCGGGCGGCGCCGCGCTCGCCCACACCGGGGACGTGTCCGACTTCCGGCAGGCCCGCGAGCTCGTCGGCGCGGCGATCGCGGAGTTCGGCACGCTGGACGTCGTCGTCAACAACGCGGGCATCCTGCGCGACCGCATGGTCTTCTCCATGGCGGAGGAGGAGTGGGACTCGGTGATCCGGGTCCACCTCAAGGGCCACTTCAACACCACCCGCTTCGCCGCCGAGCACTGGCGCGAGCGTTCCAAGGCGGCGGGCGCCCCGGTGTACGGGCGGATCGTGAACACCTCGTCGGAGGCGTTCCTCGCCGGCTCCGCGGGGCAGCCCAACTACGCGGCGGCGAAGGGCGGGATCGTCGGCCTGACGACCTCCACGGCCCTCGCGCTCGCCAGGTACGGCGTGACCGCCAACGCGATCTGCCCCCGCGCCCGCACCCGGATGACGGCGGACGTCTTCGCCGGGTTCGAGCAGCCGGCGGACGGCCTCGACCCGCTCGCCCCGGAGCATGTCGCCCCGCTCGTCGGCTACTTGGCGGCGCCGGCGGCCGCGCGGGTCAACGGGCAGCTGTTCGTCGTGCACGGAGGCATCGTCGCGGTCGTCGAACGGCCCCGGGTGGCGGCGAAGTTCGACAGCAAGCAGGACGCGTTCAGCTTCGACGAGCTGGACGCCGTCCTCGGCGGGTACTACGCGGACCGGCCGGACGGCGAGACGTTCGCGGCGGCCGAGGTGCTGGGCCTGCGACGCGGTTAGCCCGTCCACGACGAGACGCCGTCCACGGCGAGACGTCGGGAGGGGGCGAGGCGCCGGGAGGGGGGCGAGGCGCCGTCCACGCCGAGGCGTCGGAAGAAGGCGAGGGCACGACATGCGTAGGGGCCCGGCCGTCCATGGACGACCGGGCCCCTACGGCGTACTGTCAGGCAGCCGCTTCGGTCGTGTCGTCGGCCCCGTTCACGGCCGGCCTGCGATGCCGACCGTGAGGAGCCGAGTCGGCCTCGTGGGCCGAGACCGGGCCCCGGTGGCGGCCGTGTCCGGCCGTCTCCTGGAGGTCGGCGGACGGCGCCTGCATGGTGCTTGTGTCGCTCATCGGAAGAATTCACCCCGTCAACATGATCTTTCTTTACAGCCGGGCGATTTTATCCAGCACACCGCGGGGCGAATCCAGGCGGCCACGCCAACCGCCGCTACTTCGTTACAAGTCGGCCGAGCGGGGCCTGTTGCAGGGGCACGGGACGGGCGGCGGCCGGCGTCGGCTGCGACGCCCACCCGGCGTCCACGGCTCCGCCGGACGCGCCCGCCTCGTACGGCGATGCCCAGTAGGGGAGCGCCTCGGACGATGTCCTGTCGAGCGGCGTCCAGTCGGAGCGCGTCCAGTCGGGCTGGGTCGCGCAGGGCCGTGACATGCCGGGTTGTGTCGCGTCGGGTTGTGTCGCGTCGGGTTGTGTCGTGCCGGGTTGTGTCGCGTCGGGCTGTGTCGCGTCGGGTTGTGACATGCCGGGTTGTGTCGTGCCGGATGGTGTCGTGGTGTGTCGCGGTGCTTCCTCGGGCCGGCGGAGGGCGGCGGGCGTGCCGTCCTCGGCAGTTGCGGCCGCGCCTGTCACGGCTCCGGCCGAGGCCTCGGGCGAGCCCACGGCCGGAGCCGTGAGAGGCGCCACCCCGCAGGGTTCCGCCGTCGTGGCGTACGGCAGCCGCAGCACGCCGTCGGGCGTCCACAGCCCACTGCCCGTCAGCCAGCCCTCGGGGGCGGCCAGTTGATGCAGTCGGCGTTCCGTGGGACGCCAGACGCCCACCCAGGCGCCGAAGGGGCCGTCGATGCGTAGCGCCACCGCGCACGCCTCCGGCAGTAGGGCCTGACCCGGCTGGATCGCGAAGGGCGTCAGCGCGAGGCCGGGCAGCCGCAGGGACTCCGGGAAGCGGACCGGCAGCGTGCTGCCCACGACGCCCCAGCCCAGCCGGGCCTCTCCCGGCGAAGGGGCGTCCGAGCTGATCAGCAGCAGTCCGCTGTCCGGATCGGCGAGCAGCACACGGTCGTCGCTGTCCGCGGAGATCTGCAGCAGCGGCGACACCTCGCCGCCGCGCTCCAGGTCCACCACGACGGCCTTGGTCCGTCCGCCGACCTCACGGTCCAGCGCGAGCATGCGGCCGGTGCGGTCCAGCCACACGCCGCCGGAGCACCGGCCGGGGATCTCGGCGACGTGCTCGGGGCCGAAGGCGCCGCCCGCGACCAGCCACACGGCCGTCGTCCAGGGGCCGACGGCGAGGGCGTACGCGCGCTCGCCGCAGGGGGCCGGCGGGAGCAGGCGCAGCTCCACGCCGTCGTCCGGGCACTCGACGGCGCCCAGGGGCAGCTCGCCGGTGCCGGGTCCGGTCGGGTACAGCAGGGAGAACGCGTGCCGTCCGTCGGTCGGCCGCCTGATCAGGACCCGGCCGTCGGCCATCGGCTGGACCTCCGTGCCGGGCTCCTCGGGCTGGTTGCCGGGCAGCGGCACGGCGTACGGCTCGGGGCCGTCCAGGGTCCAGCGCTCGGGGAACCACGAGTCGCCGTCCCGGGTGAGGCGCGCGGCGTAGGCGCCGTTCGCGGTCAGCACCCAGGACGCGGGGGGCGCGACGCCGTGAACGTCGACGCCCCGTGCCGGCATGTGCAGCGCGGGCTGCATGGGCTGCTGGGACTGCGCGGGCTGCATGTGGTCCGTGGGCTGCGTGTGATCCGTGGACTGCATGTGGTGCGTGAGCTGTACGTGCGTCGTGGGCTGTGTGTGGTGCGTGGGTTGTGCGTGCGTCGTGGGCTGTGTGTGGTGCGTGGGTTGTGCGTGCGTCGTGGGATGTGTGTGGTGCGTGAGCTGGGAGAGCTCGGTCGGCCATGCACCCCGCGCAGGCCGCGCGGGGTGCATGCGTTGCGTGTGCGTCGTCCCGGCGGCGGCGCGGCCCTCCGGGAGCGTCGGCGTTGCCGGGAAGTCCGGAGCCTCTGGGAGATCCGGGGCCTCCGTGAGATCCGCGGCTCCCAGGAAGGCCGGCGCCTCCCAGCAGTCCTGAGCCCCCGGGAGCGTCAGGAGCGCCGGAGACTCGAGGGGAGCCGGCCCCTCTTCGGCCTCGGGTTCCACACCGTCCGCGGGTTCCCTGCCGTTCGCGGGGGCCTGCCGGCCGTCCGGACCGCCCCCGCCCTCCGGACTCTCCCCCTCTCCCGGGTCCGCCCCGTCCTCCGGGTACTCCCGGTCCTCCCCGTCCGCCGCCGCGGTGGGCTCGATCGCACAGGCCGGCATCGTCATCGTTCCGCCACCTCCGGCGACGAAGCTAGTTTTCGCACGCACGGGCGTGGGACCCACGGGCGGTCTTCTTCCCTCGTAAGAGTGGTGCAGAAGCGATTCGCCTGAGGGTCGCGGAAGGCGTGTGCATGCCGAGGCGGCGGTACCTCCCCGCAGAACGGCCAGGTAGCCTTTCGTTCGTGCCCCGTCTGTCTGAAGTCATCGCCGCGCTGGACGATCTGTGGCCCTCCGAGCGGGCCGAGTCCTGGGACGCGGTCGGCACCGTCGTGGGCGATCCCGACCAGGAGGTCTCCCGGGTCCTCTTCGCCGTCGATCCCGTCCAGGAGATCGTCGACGAGGCCGTGAAGCTCGGCGCCGACCTGCTCGTCACCCACCACCCGCTGTATCTGCGCGGTACGACCACCGTCGCGGCCTCCACGTTCAAGGGCCGCGTCGTGCACACCCTCATCAAGAACGACATCGCCCTGCACGTCGCGCACACCAACGCCGACAGCGCCGATCCCGGCGTGAGCGACGCCCTCGCCGGCGCGCTCGGTCTGCGCGTCACGGGACCCCTCGTCCCCGATCGCGGCGACCCCGAAGGGCGACGCGGTCTCGGCCGCCTCTGCGAGCTCGACCACCCGCTCACCGTCCGCGAACTCGCCGCGCGCGCCGCGGAACGGCTGCCCGCCACCGCGCAGGGCATCCGGGTGGCGGGCGACCCGGACGCGCTCGTGCGGACCCTCGCCGTCAGCGGCGGCTCCGGAGACAGCCTGTTCGATCAGGTCAGGGCCGCGGGCGTCGACGCCTTCCTCACCGCGGACCTGCGCCACCACCCCGTCTCCGAGGCCCGCGCCCACAGTCCTCTCGCGCTGCTCGACGCGGCGCACTGGGCCACCGAGTGGCCCTGGTGCGAGCTGGCCGCCGCCCAGCTCGACGAGATCTCCGACCGGAGGGGATGGGACCTGCGGGTCCACGTCTCCCGCACGGTCACCGACCCCTGGACCGCCCACGCGGCGTCCACCGCCACCTCTAGCTCAATGGGAGCCCCCAACTGAACGCCGCGCCCGCCGACCAGATCCGACTCCTCGACCTCCAGGGCCTCGACGTCCGTCTGCAGCAGCTCGCGCACAAGCGCAGGTCCCTGCCCGAGCACGCCGAGATCGAGTCGCTGACCAAGGACCTCACCCAGCTGCGCGACCTCCTCGTGGCCGCCCAGACCGAGGAGAGCGACACCGCCCGCGAGCAGACCAAGGCCGAGCAGGACGTCGACCAGGTGCGTCAGCGCGCCACCCGCGACCAGCAGCGACTGGACTCGGGCGCCGTCACCTCCCCGAAGGACCTCGAGAACCTGCAGCGGGAGATCGTCTCCCTCGCCAAGCGCCAGGGCGACCTCGAGGACGTCGTCCTGGAGGTCATGGAGCGCCGCGAGAGCGCCCAGGAGCGGGTCGCCGAGCTGACCGAGCGGGTCGGCTCCGTGCAGGGTCGGATCGACGACGCCACCGCACGCCGGAACGCCTCCTTCGAGGAGCTCGACGGCGAGGCCGCCACCGTCACCAAGGAGCGCGAGGTCGTCGCCGCGTCCCTGCCGACCGACCTGCTCAAGCTCTACGACAAGCTGCGGGAGCAGCAGGGCGGCATCGGCGCGGCCAGGCTCCACCAGCGCACCTGCCAGGGCTGCCGCCAGGAGCTGGCCATCACCGACATCAACGAGATCCGCTCGGCCGCGCCCGACACGGTCGTACGGTGCGAGAACTGCCGCCGCATCCTCGTGCGCACGTCCGAGTCCGGGCTGTAGCCGGGTAAGGGGCCTTCACCGTGCGGGAGTTCATCGTCGAGGCCGACGGGGGGTCGCGGGGCAACCCGGGACCCGCGGGCTACGGCAGCGTGGTGATCGACGCGGCGACCGGGGAGACGCTGGCCGAGCGCGCCGAGTACATCGGCGTCGCCACCAACAACGTCGCCGAGTACCGGGGGCTGGTGGCCGGCCTGCGGGCCGCCCGTGAACTCGACCCGTCGGCGAGGGTGCGCGTCCGCATGGACTCCAAGCTCGTCGTCGAGCAGATGTCGGGCCGCTGGAAGATCAAGCACCCCGACATGAAGCCGCTCGCGGCGGAGGCGGCCCGGGTGCTCCCGCCTGAGCAGGTCGCCTACGAGTGGATCCCGCGCGAGCAGAACAAGCACGCCGACCGCCTCGCGAACGAGGCGATGGACGCCGGCAAGCGGGGCGAGCAGTGGGACGAGGGCGCGTCACGCGCCGCGCTCGACGCCCGCCGCTCCGCCGCCGCCCCGGCCCTCCCCGAGCCGTCCGGCCCTCCCGGTGACGCCGTCGCGGGCGCGGCGAGGGCCCGCGAGGCCCTGTCCCGTGCGGCCGCGGAAAGAATTGCGGAAGGGGTTGTGGAGGCGTCGCCGCGCAGCGGAACGGAAACAGTTTCGGAAGGCGTTGTGCGACGCGGCGCGGGTGCGGCCGCGGGAAGCCGCGTGGAAGCGGTTACGGAACGCCGTTCGGGCCGCGCCGGGGAAACGGGTTCGGAAGCGGTTCCGCGAAGCGGTTCTGGAGCCGTCGGGGAAACGGGTTCGGAAGCGGTTGCTCAAGGCCGCGCAGGCACAGCACCGGGAATGCGCGTGGAAGCCGTTGCTGAAGATGTGCGGAGAACCGTTGTGGAAACCGTTGAGGAAGCCGTTGTGGAGCCTGGCGCCAAGTCCGGCGACGACGTGCGCGCCGCCCGCGCGGTCGCTCAGTCCACAGCCGAAGCCGCAGCCATAGCGTCCGCAGAAGCCACAGCCTCCGCCGCCGGGCCCACCGCTGCCCCGGCCCCGACCGTCGGTTGGGGCGCCGCTCCTGATCTCGGGGCGCCCGCGACCTTCGTGCTGCTGCGGCACGGTGAAACGCCGCTCACGCCACAGAAGCGGTTCTCCGGCAGCGGGGGCGCCGATCCCTCGCTCTCGGACGTCGGCAGGGGACAGGCCGAGCGGGTCGCCGCCGCGCTCGCCCGGCGTGGCACGATCCAGCACATCCTCGCGTCCCCGCTTGCCCGTACCCGTGAGACCGCCGGCGTCGTGGCCGCCCGCCTCGGCCTCGAGGTCACCGTCGAGGACGGTCTGATCGAGACGGACTTCGGCGCGTGGGAGGGACTGACCTTCGGCGAGGTCCGCGAACGTCACCCGGACGACCTGAACGCCTGGCTGGCCGACCCGGAGGCCGAGCCGACCGGCGGCGGCGAGAGCTTCGCGGCCACCGCCGTACGGATCGCCGCCGCACGAGACCGGCTGGTCGCGGCGTATGCGGGCCGCACGGTCCTCCTGGTCACCCATGTGACCCCGATCAAGACGCTCGTGCGGCTCGCCCTCGGCGCACCGCCGGAGTCCCTGTTCCGCATGGAACTGTCGGCGGCCTCGCTGTCGGCCGTGGCCTACTACGCGGACGGGAACGCGAGCGTCCGCCTCTTCAACGACACGTCCCACCTGAGGCCCTGAGGGCGGACGCGGCCACGGAATCGGACGCGGACCCGGGATCGGACCCGGCCTCGGGATCGGACGCGGACCCGGGCGCGGTCGTGCTCCTGAGCGCGGATGCGGGCCCGGGGCCGGACTCGGTCCTCAGCGCGGGCCTGGGGCGGACGCAGGCCTCAGCCCGGCCGCAGTCCTACGCCCGGACGCAGTCCTCAGCGCGGACGCCGTCCGGGCGAGCTCCTCGATCCGCCGCCAGTCCCGGGCCGCGACCGCGTCGGCCGGAACCATCCAACTCCCGCCCACACAGCTGACGTTGGGCAGCTCCAGGTATGCGGCCGCGTTCGTCGGGCCGATGCCGCCCGTCGGGCAGAAACGAGCCTGCGGGAGCGGTCCGGCGAGCGAACGCAGGTAGGCCGTGCCGCCCGCCGCCTGAGCCGGGAAGAACTTCATCTCCCGCACGCCCCGCTCCAGCAGCGCGACGACCTCCGACGTCGTCGACACCCCGGGCAGGAAGGGCAGCCCGGACGCCAGCAACGCGGCCAGCAGGACGTCCGTCCAGCCGGGGCTCACCAGGAACCGGGCCCCGGCCGCCCCGCACGCCGTCACCTGCTCCGGCGTGATCACCGTGCCCGCCCCGACGACGGCCTCCGGCACCGCCCCGGAGATCTCCCTGATCGCGTCGAGCGCGGCCGGCGTCCGCAAGGTCACCTCGATGGCGGGCAGCCCGCCGGCCACCAGCGCCCGGGCCAGCGGCACCGCGTCGGCGGCGTCCTCGACCACCACGACGGGCACGACGGGGGCCGGGGTCAGATCCAGTACCGAGGCAGCCGCAGGAGAGGGCGCAGGTGAGGTCATACGCCTCATCCTGACCCCGCCCTGCAGCAGGCGCAAAGGTCATTGCGCATGCTGCAACGCACGGTCAGGGGGCGGGTTCGAATCCCCGCGCCAGCAGACCTCGGCGGACCCCAGCAGACCTCAGCAGACCTCGGAGGGCCTCGGCGGGCCTCGGCGGACCCCGGCGAATGTCACCCGAAGCGACCAGAAGCCACCCGAAGCCATCGGAAGCCACCGGAGAGTCCGCGGCCGTCAGTGGACCTCGTCCACCAGGACGTCCAGCGACCAGGCGGTCCCCGGCCGCGTCGGCGCGTGCTCCTCGACCGTGTAGCCGAGGTCCCGCAAAGCCTCCACCAGCGCTGCCGGGCCCTTCGGCGCGATCCCCGCAGCCAGCAGGCTCCGTACGATCCGCCCCTTCGTCGCCTTGTTGAAGTGGCTGACGACCTTCCGCGTCGGCGCGTGCAGCACCCGTACGCTCGCCGTCCGTGCCGCGACCTCGCCCTTCGGCTTCCAGGCTGCTGTGTACGCCGCCGAGCGCAGGTCCAGCACCAGTCCGTCCCCGGCGGCCTCGGTCAGCGCCGGCTCCATCGGGGCGCGCCAGTGCGCGCCCAGCGCCCCGAGGCCCGGCAGCTTCACGCCCATCGAGCAGCGGTACGACGGGATCCGGTCCGTCACGCGGACGGCGCCCCACAGCCCGGAGAAGACGAGCAGCGACCGGGCGGCGCGCCGCTTCGCCGCCGCGTCGAGCGAGGCGAGCCCGAGGGAGTCGTACAGGACGCCGGTGTAGATCTCCCCGGCCGGGCGGGCGCCCGCCGTCCGCAGCCGCGTGTTCTTCGCGATCTCACCGCGCAGCCCCTCGCTCAGTCCGAGCACCTCGCGCGCCTTCTCCTCGTCGGCCGCGCACAGCTCGACCAGTTCGTCGAGGACGGCCTCGCGGGCCGCGCTCAGCCCCGGCAACGACAGGGACTCCGGCTTGAGCGGGGCGCCGCGCCCCGAGGACGCCTTGCCTTCGGAGGGCGGCAGCAGGACCAGCACGGGACATCTCCTTCGGTAGAGCTCTGCCGCGCCAGCGTACGGCGTGCCGCGCCGCGACCTTCACCCCGCTCGGGACGTTCGCTTCGGCCTGCTCGGCCTGCTCGGCCTGCTCGGCCTGCTCGGCCTGCTCGGCCTGCTCGGCCTGCTCGGCCTGCTCGGCCTGCTCGGCCTGCTCGGCCTGCTCGGCC
>NZ_JBEPBI010000014.1:0-1204 GCF_040299045.1 Streptomyces sp. NPDC001027 | reverse complement strand
CGGTGTCGCCGCTGCCCGATTTTCACGCGGGCGCGCTCACCCTTGACGGCTAACGGTGTTAGCCGTACGGTCGTCATATCGGGCTAACAGCATTAGCCGGATGGATCGCACCGCCGAGACCGCAGTCGACGACGTCCAGGAGGCAGACGATGAGCACGGCCACCACCAGCACGCGCACCGGCACGACAGCCAACCCGCGCACGGGCTCCGGCTTCCGTAACGTCCGCCGCGCGGCCTGGCTGGCGAACGCCCTGTTCTGGTCGGCGTTCGCGATCCTGGAGGCCATGAACCACGGCTGGCTCGCGGGCGGTCTCGCCTTCGCCTTCCTGATCGTGCCGGACCTCGCGTTCCTGGTCGGCCTCGACGCAGCGCCCCCCATGGCGAAGGGACAGCTCCCGCCCCGGGCGGTCCCGTACTACAACGCGATGCACCGCGCCGTCGTCCCGCTCGCCCTGATGGTCCTCTACACGTTCGGGCCGTTCCCGGCGTGGCCGCCGCTGTTCGCGGCGCTGTGCGGCTGGCTCGCGCACATCTCGTACGATCGCGCCTTCGGCTACGGACTGCGCACCAAGGAGGGCTTCCAGCGTGACTGAGCGGCTCACGCCCCGCGCCCGCGAGATCGCGGCGGCCGCCCGGACCCTCCTGGAGGAGGCCGGGCCCGCCGCGCTCACCATGCGTGCGCTCGCCGACCACCTGGGCATCAAGGCGCCCTCGCTCTACAAGCACTTCCCCGACAAGCACGCCGTCGAGGTCGAACTGGTCGCGCAGATGCTGCAGGAATCGGCGGAGGCGCTGGAGGCCGCACAGACGCGCGAGCCGGGCTCGCTGCTCGCGCTGGCACAGGCGTACCGCGCCTACGCCCTCGCCCACCCCCACCTCTACTGCCTGGCCACGGAACGCCCGCTGCCGCGCGCGGCCCTGCCCGCGGGCCTGGAGGACCGGGCCGCGACACCCCTGCTGCTCGCCTGCGGCGGCGACCTGGACCTGGCCCGCGCGATCTGGGCCTTCGCCCACGGCATGGTGGTCCTGGAGATCCACGGCCGGTTTCCGGACGACGCCGACCTCCCGGCGGCATGGAAACGCGGCCTGAAGGCGTTGCAGCACTAGGCGCTCCTAGGTCGTGTCTTCAATTGATCTTGAGTGGTGGATCATGGTCGGGTGATACGTCGCCATGAACTGTCCGATGAGGAGTGGGAGTTCCTCC